>CAYWWL010000054.1:0-9733 GCA_964461925.1 uncultured Caulobacterales bacterium
CCATGTCGATTAAGTGACGAAAAAAAGAGCCGCCAGAGACTGGCGGCTCAATCATTTTGTCGGTCCGAGGGACGCTTCGGCGCTGGACTAGCGCAGCGGCGAACGGCTCGGGTTCATAAATGACGGACCGTCGCCGCTCGCGCCGTTCTTGCCGGCCGGGCGCATCGCGTCGCTGTCGTCGCCCGCCGTGGCCGTCGTCGTCGGACCCTTTGGCGGGGCCGGGCGCGCTTTGCGGAAATCCATGGTTGACGCTTCCGCCAGTGGATCGTCGGAATGGCGGCAATTGCCTTCAAAGTGGGCGCCGCTTTCAACCGCAAGAGAGCTGTGCAGGATGTCGCCAAGGATCTGCGCCGTCGACGCCAGGGTCACGCTCTTCGCGCGCACGCCGCCTTCGACGCGACCGCGAATGGTCACCGTGTCGCAGACGATCTCGCCTTTGACCGACGCTTTCTCGCCGATCATCAGCGCGGCGGCGCGGACGTCGCCCTCAAGCTCGCCGTCGAGCTGAACTTCGCCGGCGGAATTGATATTGCCGCTGACCACCACATCCGCGGAAATGATGGAAGGAACGCCTGCGGATTTCATCGCACTGGACCTCTTTGCTGCCGACGCCGAATTGGAAGCGGTGCTCACTTCCGCATTCGCCGTGAATTTCTGCCGATCTTCGGTTGTCTTGGTCGTCTTAGCTTTCGAAAACATATCTACCTGCTTCGATAAATTTCTCGGGATCCTTCGGCTTTCCGCGGTGCAGGATCTCATAATGGATATGAGGCCCGGTGCTTCGACCGCTATTGCCTAGTTCTCCGATTTTCTGATGCAGCTCGACCTTCTGGCCCTTACGCACAACGTATTTGTATAAATGCGCGTATCTCGTAACAAAACCATTACCATGATCGATTTCGACCGTGCGGCCAAAGCCGGCGCGAACGCCTGCGAACTTCACCGTGCCGGGCGCCGTAGAGACGATTGGCGAACGCCAGCGGGCGGCGAAGTCTAGACCGTGGTGGCTCGCGGCGCGGCCGTTAAACGGGTCGCGGCGAATGCCGAACGGGCTAGTTTGGCGACGGCTTACCGTCAATGGCGAGGATAGCGGGATATTGTCGACAATGTCCGCCAAGCGATCGAGCTCTTCGAGCAAGAGGCCTGTGCGGTTGGTGCGGCGGAAGAAATTGGTCGACATGTTGGCGACGTTCGACGGGTCGATGAACGGGCCGCCTTGGGCGAGGACGGTGTTGGAGATCTTCCGCGGCGTGGTCAGGCGTTCAGCGTCGACGCCGGTGGTCTCAAGGATGCGCGATAGGGTTTCGATCTGGCTTTCCGCAGTCTCCTCGAGGCGAGCGATCAACATCGCCTGCTCGACATACAGCTCCGCAGCGGCGTTCTCGATGCTTTCCAGCGATTTCGCTTCAGGGCTGTTTTTCGGAATGATGTTTTCGGTGCGTTTTGATTCCAGCAGCGCTTCTTGCTTCAACACCGAAATCCGCGAGCGTCGGGGCGAGGGTTCGGTCGGCTCCAGATCGATCATAATCCGGTTGGCGTTGTTCGGGCGCTGGCCGTCAGGAAAACCGGCGTTCGAAAGACTGTTGGTGAGCGCTTCGACGGTCTTGTCCACCGCCAGCTTGCGGTCGACCATATTGCGCAAGGTTTGGTGGCGGCTGGAGATTTCGCCCATCGCCTCGTCGAACTCTTCCTGGAGCACGACGTTAAGGGTGTTCATGTCGTTATAAGCGCGGTGCGCCTTCTCAAGGCGGCGTTCGTAAAGATCGCGCTGGACCCGCTCATTGCGGTCCTTGGCGACGATGATCTGCTCTTTAAAGACCACGTTCACCGAGGCGTAGGCGACCCACAGCAAAGCAGATCCGATCACGACCGCAAGCGCTACCTGCGTTCGTGTGGACATCGAAATAAAATGAACAACGCCGTCGCTTCTGTGGTAAATCTGACGTTCTTTGAAGAACCGACTTACGAAGCGCTTAGCCTTGCCAGACTTGCGGCTCATTTACAAACGCCCTTTACCGAACCCATATGCCGCGATATTGCAGCCACACCCCTAACATATTGCAGCCGATATCCACAGATTTCGCAACTCTTATGTGATGAAATCACCATTCTTTTTTAACGATCCTTTTAACGCCAGGGCGCCGGGACGCCTCACGGCCCAAAAACCAGTCTGAAAATCCAATAAATCGCTGCGCAAAATCTCAGCGAACGTCATTGCACGAAAGACGCCAGAATCGCGACCCAGGCATCTTAGGCGAACCGTTCTCGCGATTCCGTTAACCTTTTTTGTCAGCGCTGCTCGGCGTAAAAATCTTCCGGCAGGCCAGCCGCACTGCGTGCGTCGCTATTGAAGGGCGGCTTTTGCTGCCCGGCGAAGCGCGTTTCAACTAAATGGTGAAACGTCGGCGCTGGTTCAAGTCCGCGCGCGTTGCAGACGCGATGGAACCAGGTCGCGCCCTTGCGCACATGGTCGACTTCTTCTTGGTAGATGACCCGCAATAGATCTGCGCTCGCCTCATCCCCGGCCGCGCTTAAGCCCTTGATCATCGTCGGCGTCACGTCGAGGCCACGGGCCTCCAGCACCATGGGCGCGATCGCCAGACGAGCCAAAATGTCGTCGGCGGTGTCCATCGCCGCTCGCCATAGGCCGTCATGGGCGGGCAAATCGCCATAACGCGCGCCGAGCGCCGACAGCCGGTTCTGCAATATCGTGAAATGGCGCGCCTCATCGATCCCGACAGCGATCCAGTCCGCGGCGAAGGCCGCCGGATCTAGGCCAAGGCCTTCCGCCGCGTGGGTGAACCGAGCCGTCATGTCGAACGCAAGGTCGATAGCGTTCAATTCAATATGGGCGACGGCGTGGATCAAGGCGATCCGCCCCGCCGGATTGGTCATCTTACGCTTTGGCACGTCGCGCGGCGGCAGCAAGGCCGGGCGTTCGGGCCGGGCTGGGCGCTGGGGCGGGGCGCGTCCGGGGCCCAAAGGCGCACCCGACCGCAAGGCCTCGCCGACAGCGTCGGCCGCGGCGCATTTGTCCGCCGGTGCGGCGGTCTCCAATACGTCCACCGCAAGATCAAGAATGCTGCGCGCGCCCATGATCGGCTTAGTCGAGGGCTTCGACGGCTTCGAGCACCGCTTCAACATGGCCTGGCACGCGAACTTTGCGCCAAATCTGGCGAATGACCCCGGACCCGTCGATTAGAAAAGTCGAGCGTTCAATGCCCATATATTTCTTGCCGTACATGCTTTTTTCGACCCAGACGCCATATTTCTCCAGGACTTTGCCGTCCTCGTCGGAGCCGAGCGTGATGCTGAGGTCGTGTTTGGCTTTGAATTTATCGTGTTTCGCTACGGTGTCCTTTGAGACGCCGAGAATGTCGGCGCCGGCGGCGTCGAAGGCCTCTTGCAGTTCAGAAAACCCGATCGCTTGCTTGGTGCAGCCGGAGGTGTCGTCCTTAGGGTAGAAATACAAGACCAAGGCGCGGCCGGCGTAGTCTTTCAACTTCACCGTTCCTTCCCCGTCCGTCGGCATCGTGAAGGCTGGCGCTTTGCGCCCTTCTTTTAGCTCTTTCGTCATTTTTTCATCTCAATCGTCAGGTCTGATGCGACGCTCGTTCACCGCAGCTGGAGCGCAAGCCGTCTTGCACGTCGTATTCGGCTTGCCGGCGCGCGGCAATTCCGCCACTCATAGCGGTCTATCGAACGGCGTTGTGTATAAAGAAGTCACCTAAGGAAATGAAGCGAGCAATCGCCGCACACAGACGGCGCCGCGGAAAGATATGGTCAAGCAAGCCGCCAAGTTCTGTCTTCTCTTATTCGGCGTCCTCATCGTCACCGTTGCGGCGGCGTTGGCCTATCTCGCCGGATTGATCTGGCGGGCGGAGAGCGGGACCGTGCGGGTCGACCAATTCGCGCCGCTGATCGAAGCGGGGTGCGCTTTGTCCTCGCCGAATGTCGCGAAATGCGACGTGCGCACGGTGCTGTTGTCCCAGCGCCTCGCCGAGCGCAGCCTCGACGTCACCGTCGAGGGGGTGGAGCTCTTAGGCGCCGACGGCGAGCCGATCGCGTCCTTCGCCCGCGGGGTTTTCGGTTTCGACGCGGACGATCTCTTCGCCGCGCGTTTCGGACCGCAGTCGCTGCTCGTCGAAGAGGCGGTGTTGCGGATTGTGCGGACCGGCGCGGAGCCCCTCGGCGAGCGACGCCTGGACCTCGACTATGGCTCCGACTTCAATGGCGCCTCCGGGGTGTTCGAAAGCCTCACTGGCGGGCCGTATATGCGCAAGGCGTTTCAGATCGCCACCCTGACCCGCACCAAGATCGAATTTTTCGACGAGGCCAGCGGCGGATCGTGGACGGCGCAAGACGCCGAAGCCAAGATCGAGAAAACCGCCACCGGCTATAGCGCCAACGTCTACGGTAATTTCGACATGGGCGCCGGCCGCTCGAAGCTGGACTTCGCGGCCAACTATGACGTGGCCGCCGACTTAATCGTCGCCGACGTTGACGTGGTCGACGCGCCGATCGTCGACATCGTCAAGATTTTCATCGGCGCCTCGCCGGATCAATTGACGAGCCCAGTGACTGGGCGCGGCGCGATCTCCATATCCGGCGACGGCGCCGTGATCTCCTCGCAAATCTCCGGCCAGGCGGGGCGCGGCGTCCTGCAACTTGGCGGTATACGAACTGATGTCGAGAGCATGGCGTTGGAGATGAATTTCGACGCAAGCCGCAACCAATTTCTGATCAAATCCTTCGATCTCGACGCCGCGATGGGCGGCGGTCGATTGGCCGGCGAGATTGGCCTTACGGGCGACCGTTTCGCGCCGTCCGGCTTGGCGTTTCGCCTGCAGCTCGAAGACGGCCGCGTCAACGCGCCAGGGGCGTTCGAAGCGCCGCTTGAGCTTGGCGCGGTCAATGTCGTCGGCGAATACGCGTTCGAAACGCGGCGGGCGTCGATCAGCAGTCTCGCGCTTGGCGTATTCGGGGCGACGATCAGCGGCGGGCTGGGACTCGACATGCCGGCGGGCCGGTCCGTCGGATTGACCGGCGCGCTCGCCGTCGAGGGGGCTTTGCCGAAAGCCGAGGTGATGCAGCTGTGGCCGAAAGGCGCGGCGTGGGCGGCGCGACGCTTCGTCGCCGAGCAGGTGATCGACGGCGTCTTCGATCAAGTGAGCGTCAATATCGACCTTCCCGCGGGAACCATGGATGGCGGCGCGATCATGCCCGATGATGCGCTGACCTTGGCGTTCCGGGCCCGCGACGCGTCGCTGATTTACGCGCCTGGCATGACGCCATTGACCGAGATGACCGGTCTCGGAGTCTTGCGCGGCAATAGCTTCCGATTTGACGTGAGCGCCGGCCGGGTCGGCGCGGTGACCATGCGCGAAGGCGTCGCCGACATGCCTGTCTTGCGTCCGAAGGGCCATCCGGCGGTGTTTTCGTTCACCGCCGCGGGCGACGCCCGTGACATTCTCACGGTGCTCAATCAAAAACCGCTCGCCGTGCTGCAGTCGACTGCGTTCACCCCGGATCAATTCGAAGGCCTGGGCGTCGTCGAAGCCAAGATCAGTCGGCCGAACCAACGAGACGTGCCGCGCCAGGACTATCGCTATGAGGCGGCGGCGAAATTCGACGATTTCATCATTCGCGACGTACTTGAGAGCGCCACTTTCGTCGGCAGCCGCGCGAGCGTCGATCTCGACTATCAAAGCATGTCCGTCTCCGGCGCCGGCGAAATCGGCGGTTCGCCGGTGCGTATTTCGTGGCGGCAGAAATTCTATGGCGAGGGCGATCGCACCGTGATCCGCGTCGATGGCGGCCTCGATTCCCAATTGGGCGATTTGCTGGGGCTGCCCCTACGTCAGTTCGTGCGCGGCGCCGCGCCGTTCGTCGCGGAAGCGCGCGGCGATCTCGCGGCGATCCGCGAGGTCGATCTGACGGCGGATTTCCGCGAGGCGGCCCTGGTGGCCGACGCCTTCGCATGGCGCAAGCCGGTGGGCGAGCCGGCGATCGCGCGCACTCGCCTGGCGTTTGAAGACGGTCGACCGTCGTCGGCGACGGTCAATGTCACCGGGCCCCGGGTGCGGGTGCAAGGATCGCTCGACTTCGCGGCCGACGGCGCGCTCGCCAATGTCGGCTTCGACCGCCTGCGTTTGGAGGAGGCGTTCGATCTCGGCCTGTCGGCGGCGCGCGACGACGCCGGCGATCTGGAGATCGTCGTCTCAGGGCGGCAATTGAAGCTCGGCCGCTTGATCGATCAGATTTTCAGTAAGCCGTCGGGCGGCGAAAGCGAAGCGTTGGATTTATCGTCCTTGTTCGCATCGACCTCGATCAGCGCTCGGATCGACGAAGTGCATCTGCGCGGCGGGGAAATCTGGCGCGACGCTTCGCTCGATTTCGCCCACGGTGCGGAGCGTCTCGACGCGCTCGCTTTCGTCGCGTTGGATATTGACGGCGGACGCTTCTCGCTTGATCTGGCGCCGGACGCCGCGGCTGAGAACGAACGCAAGCTCGTCGCCCGCGCCGAAGATCTGGGCGCCGTGCTCGGCGCCTTGTTCAATGTCAACGCCGTCAGGGGCGGGCGCAGCGTCGTGGAGTTCTCGCTCGACGCCGGCGAGCCTGTGGGCGTGCTCGAAGCGCAGGATTTTCAGATCGTCAACATGCCCTTGCTGGCGCGGATCTTCGCAGCCGGATCATTTCTTGGCCTCACCGACCTGATGACCGGCGAGGGGATACAATTCGAGCAGGCCTTCGCCGACTTCAGTTTCGATCGCGGCGAACTGACTTTGGAGGAGTTCCGCGCCGCAGGGCCCTCGGTCGGACTGTCGGCGGGCGGATCAGTGAGCTTTGGCGTCGACGGCGCTGTCAATCTCGCCGGCGCGGTGGCGCCGGCCTATCAGATCAATTCATTTCTCGGAAAAGCGCCTTTAATCGGCGATCTCTTCGTCAATCGCAGCGGCGAAGGCGTGATCGCGCTTTCTTACGCCGTCACTGGCGCGCCGAGCGAACCGACCATCGCCGTCAATCCGTTATCGGCGCTGACCCCCGGCGTGATGCGGCGCATGTTCGAAACGCCGCCTGAAAGCATGGTCGAAGAAGGCAATTAGACGACGTTGATGCGGGCGTGCTTCTTCTTGCCGATCGACAATTTGATCACCCCGTCCTGAATGTCGTCCCCGGAAAGCGGGCGCTCTTCTTTCAATGGCGCGTCGTTCACTTTCAAGGCGCCGGCTTTGATGTGCCGCCGTCCTTCGCCGTTCGATGCGATTAAGCCGGTCTCTTTGAACGGATCGAGCAAAGGCGCGCCGGCCTCGATCGCCGCCCGCGGCATGTCGATGGTCGGCAAGGCGTCGCCAAGCGCGCCCTGTTCGAAAGTCTTGCGCGCGGTCTCGGCGGCTTCCGCCGCGGCCTCGGCGCCGTGCAACATGGTCGTCGCTTCATTGGCGAGGATCTTCTTCGCTTCATTGATCTCCGCCCCTTCTAAGGCGGCGAGGCGATTAACTTCGTCCATTGGCAATGTGGTGAACCGCGACAGCATCACGCCGACGTCGGCGTCTTCAGTGTTGCGCCAATATTGCCAATAGTCATAGGGGCTCAACATGTCGGCGTTGAGCCACACCGCGCCGCCGGCGGTCTTGCCCATCTTGCCGCCGGACGCCGTGGTCAGAAGCGGCGTCGTCAGGCCGAACACTTCGACGCCGTCTTTGCGCCGGCATAACTCGACGCCATTGACGATATTGCCCCATTGGTCCGAACCGCCCATTTGCAGCCGGCAGCCATAGCGACCCCGCAGTTCGTGGAAATCATAGGCCTGCATCAACATGTAGTTGAATTCCAGAAACGTCATTGGGCTTTCGCGCTCAAGCCGCAGCTTCACGCTGTCAAAGGTCAGCATACGGTTGATCGTGAAGGCGGTGCCGTAGTCGCGCAAGAACGCCACATAGCCAAGCTGGGACAGCCAATCGTCGTTATTGACCATCATCGCGTCGCTCGGCCCGTCGCCAAAGCTTAAGAACCGTTCGAACACCGTGGCGATGGAGGTCAAATTGTCGTTGATGTCGTCGTCAGTGAGGAGCTTGCGTTGCTCGTCCTTACCCGTTGGGTCGCCGACTTTGGTGGTGCCGCCGCCCATCAATGCAATCGGCCGATGGCCGGTCTGCTGCAGCCAGTACAGCATCATGATCTGAATGAGGCTGCCGGCATGGAGGGATTTAGCGGTGGCGTCGAAACCGATATAGCCGGTGACGATCTCGCGCGCGGCGAGCTCGTCGAGCCCCTCCAGGTTGGTGCCTTGATGGATAAAGCCACGTTCGGAAAGAACGTTGAGGAAGTCGGATTTGTATGCGGCCATGGCGGACGGTTCTCGCTCGGTGCGTCGTCAATAAAGTCCCCGTACCTACCTGCTTTTGCCGGATATTCAAGAAATCCATCGCATTTTGCCTGGTTTCCCGCTGATGCGCGGGGTCGTTTTGACAAGATTAACGGCTCAGTTCGATAAAGAAGGCCGATCATGAACTCTGGGAAGGCGACGTTATGGGCGTTTTAACCGCCATTGGGCTGATGAGCGGGACTTCGCTGGATGGGGTCGACGCTGCGATCGTCGAAACAGACGGCGAGGGCGCCATCGCCGTCGGCACGACCCATGCCGCGCCCTATAGCCGAGCGGTGAAAGTATTCGTGCGCCGAGCGATCAAAGCGGCCTTGGAAGGCCGTGAGGCCGCCAAGGACGTCGACGACGCCATCGCCGCGGTGACCCGGGCCCATGCGGACGCCGTCGCGGCGCTCTTAGCCGAAGCCGGCAAAGACCCGGCGGATATCGACGTGATCGGATTTCATGGGCAAACGATCTTGCATCGGCCTTCGAGCATGACCGGCGGGGTCGGCCGCACCTGGCAGATCGGCGATGCGGCGGATCTCGCCGCGCGCACGGGAATCAATGTGGTCGGCGATTTCCGCAGCGCCGACGTCGCCGCCGGCGGCGAGGGCGCGCCCTTAGCGCCAGTCTATCACGCGGCGCTGGTGGATCGCTGGGCGCAAGAGACCGGAACCGAAGCGCCTGTCGGCGTGATTAATCTCGGCGGCGTCGCCAACATCACCTATGTCGAACCCGGCGCCGGCCCGTCGGGGCTGATCGCGTTTGACTGCGGCCCCGGCAATGGGCTCCTCGATCAATGGATGGAGGCTAAGACCGGCGAGCCGATCGATCGCGACGGCAAAGCCGCCGCCACGGGCAAGATCGACGATGAAGCCCTGCAATTGATGCTGCTTAATCCATATTTGAAACGTCCGGCGCCGAAATCCCTCGATCGTTATGATTTTAAGTCGGACCCCGTCGCGGCGCTGTCTTTGGTGGACGGGGCGGCGACGTTGACGGCGTTCACTGCGGCGTGCGTGGCGAAATCCGTCGACTTATTGCCGCAGGCCCCGGCGCTTTGGATCGTCGCCGGCGGCGGGCGGCGCAATCCGACGATGATGGCCGAATTGGGCGACCGACTGGACGCGCCGGTGCGCGCGGCCGAAGAGCTCGGCTGGCGCGGGGACGATTTGGAGGCGGAGTGTTTCGCGTATCTCGCCGTGCGTTCGCTAAAAGGCCTGCCGCTGAGCTTTCCCAAGACAACGGGCGTCGCGCGCCCGTGCCGCGGCGGCGTCCTGAGCCGCAAACCAATGCGCTCGGCGCAAACGACCGGTTGATCCTAAGCCGCTGCCTCGCCGTCACCTGATCCGACGACCGCGT
>CAYWWL010000055.1:0-9037 GCA_964461925.1 uncultured Caulobacterales bacterium
TACACTCTTTCCCGACGGCTCCCATGAACTCGTCGCACGAGACCTCGTTGCGCGCGATCCACGCGTCGGTGCGGCGGTTGGCCTCGCGCCACGCACCCTCGAGGAACCCGCGACGGGCGAGGAAGAAGGGGAAGTCCGACTCGGGCCCGGTCACCATCGTCGGGTGTTGCGCCAGCGCCCACGAGAACGCACTGGTCCCGGAACGCGGCGAACCCATGACGAAGACACAGGCGGTGGCTTGCTCATGAATCCACGCGGATTCGGACACGGTTGCTGCCTCGGGGTTGCGACTCATCGGAACGACTCCGCCGCGAGTATCACCGATTCTCGGCAGCCGGACCAGGGAACACCGCAGCCGCCCGGGCTTTGATCCCGGGCCACCGGCCCTCGATTCGGGGTGGCCGCATGTTCGTGGCGGTCCGGATGTGCGATCTGGCCTCTACCCGAGCGGCGGTTAGGGTCTGGTTGCGAAGGACACATGACCGCCTCCGAACCCGACAATCCGCGACGACTGGGGCCGATCGGCTGGATCGGGTGCCTGTTCGCCGTCGTCACCCTGGTGGTCTACGCGGCGACTGACGGGGTTACTCTTGGTCCGTCAGCGCCGCGTGCTTTCATCAATTATGATCTGTACGGTGTTGCTTCGCGGGGCGATAATCACGCTTCCCATTCCGCAGCGTTACGCAATCGCCATCGCCGTGTATGCAGCCGGCATAAAGGCGGCGACCAGAACGGAAACGGTGATCAGTGCAGACAGTGCTTTAGTCATTTTCTTTCTCTCTCCAGTTTGTCTTCTGTGTAGGAACATCTTCGCTCCTGACAGTTGAGAAATAGGATCTTTGGCGAGAGATTGAAGGGGATTTCGCCTCCGTTCGGCGCAAGCCGCCCTCAATTCATCGAAAGACGATAAACGCTTTACGGTTCGTCGCGTCTCCCTTTCGCTTCGTCGAAGGGCGCAGCGGTGAGGGGTTGAACTGGCACGGGGGTTTTTGCCTCCGGCGAACCGGTTTATCACCCGAAGGGCCTTTTGACGCGAAGGGGCGCAATCAACAAGGGGGCCTTATGGACGGTCTGTTCACGATTGAAAACCTATTCACCCTCGGCATGCTGGTGATGCTGCAAGCGGTGCTCGGCTTCGACAATCTCCTTTATATCTCGATCGAGTCCCAGCGGGTCGAGGCCTCGCGCCAACGCTATGTGCGGCGCATGGGCATAGGGCTGGCGATCTTGTTTCGCCTCGTATTCCTAGTCCTTGTGGTCGGCGTCATCGAGCGCTTCTCCGCCCCCTTGTTCGGATTCGACATCGGCGGCGTGAAGGCGTCCTTCACCTTGCACGCCATCGTTTCGCTGTTCGGCGGGGCGTTCATTATCTACACCGCCACCAAGGAGATCATGCATCTCCTGGCGATCGACCATTTGGAAGGGGTCGAGGGAACCTCAAAGCGCACCGTGCCGGTCGCTTTGTTCTGGATCGTCTCCATGAACATGGTGTTCTCCTTCGACTCGCTCTTGTCGGCGATCGCGCTTACCGACCAATTGCCGGTGATGGCGGCGTCGATCATTATCGGCGGGATGCTGATGATCGCCTTGTCCGACGAGGTTTCGAGCTTCATCGCCAAGAACCGCATGTATGAAGTGATCGGCCTGTTCATCTTGTTCATCGTCGGGATCTTGCTGGTCTCCGAAGGCGGTCATCTGGCGCATCTGACCTTGTTCGGCTACCCGGTGACGCCGATGTCGAAGACGACGTTCTATTTCGTCATTTTCGTGATGGTCATCGTCAATATCGTGCAGACGCGCTACCGCAAGAAATTGGAGCTGCAGCGGGCCCGCGAGCATGGCGCCCATAGCCCTCACGACGCGTCCGTGGTGATTTGATCGGCGCTGCGCCAATAGCGAAAAAAGCCGCCCGAAACGGGCGGCTTTTTAATGACGCGGGAGGGTTTTAGTCAGGCGCCGGTTACAGGCCGACGAAAGGCTGCACCATCTTGCCCATCAGATCCTTGAACACCAAGGGGGCGTTGGTGGCGATCAGGCAGATGCAATCTTCTTCGCCGAAAGCTGTCGGCGTGTGTTCGGCGTCGCCGTCGAGGTCGGCGAGGTCGCCAGGACGAAACTCGCCGATTTCGTCGCGATACGCGCCGCGCAGAATCAACGTCAGCTCTTCGGCCTTATGGGTGTGCTTAGGCACTTGCGTGCCCGGCGAAATCCGCAACAGCCGCAACACGCCGTCGCGATAGCCCTCGGCGTCGATGACATGTTGGGCCACGCCCGGCGCCACCGTGCGCCACTTGATCGAGTCGATGTCAGTTTTCAGATAGGCGCGCAAGGGCAGCGCCGCGGCGAGGTCGAAGTCATTGGCCGCGCGGCGCGCTTTCGGCTTCGGCGCAGGAACGTCTTGCGCCCCGGCGCGCGCCCAAAAACTCTCCATCGAGCCGTCATTCATCGCCACTGGCGTTTCCGACTCCAGGGCGAGGCCGCCAAGCGCTTCGAAGTCCGCCACCGCGCGGCGGCACTCGTCGCACAAAGTCAGATGGCTTGCGATCACCACCGAGCGCGCTTCTTCAAGCCGGCCCGCGGCGTAATCCGCAAGGGTTTCAGTTTTTGGATGATGCAAGATGTTACGCATCTATATCCCCAAGTTCTACGCGTATCTTATTGAACGCTAGTCTTAATCTCGATTTAACCGTGCCAAGCGGCAGGTTCAGCCGCTCCGCGATTTCCGAATGCGCCGCATCTTCAAGGAAATGCAGGCGCACCACTTCATGCTGGTTGGGCGGCAGTTTGGTGAACGCCTCCCGAATCCGCGCGTCACGATCGGCGCGGGCGATTTTCTCGTCGGCGGGGGTTTCCGCCTCTGGCAACAGCGATGGGTCTTCCGCGTCCAATTGCGGCTTCGCCGCGCGCCGCGCCGCGTCAATGCGCAGGTTCCGCGCAATGGTGAAAATCCAGGTCGCCGCCGCGGCTTTCGCCGGGTCGAACAAGGCGGCTTTGCGCCACACCTTCAACATGGTCTCCTGGGCGATATCGTCAGCCAGATCCGCAGCGGCTCCGCCACGCATCAAATAGCCTTTCACGCGGGGCGCGAAATAGTCGTACAATTCCGCAAAGGCGGCTCGATCTTGCACGACGGCGACCCGCACAAGCAGATCGCTCATCGCCGCAGACGTATCGGACGCCTTGCGTTTTTCTGGTCGAGCCGGCGTCACGAGAAGGGTATCTGCTCCATCCACGCCCTAACGCTCCATCGCTGTCACATAGGTGATACGCGGGAAACGCCAGGAAGATCACTTTCGATCAGTTTAAGCGAGCTCTTTGAGTTAATCTACCGCAAAGCGAAGCGCGTATTAGATCCCGCAGCCAGGGAAATTCGACTATATGCCATACGATCTCGCGAATCCGTCCGGTCCAACGCCCGGCGGGCCACAGAATGGGCGTCGCGTCGCCGTTATCGGGGCCGGCGTGTCCGGTCTCACCGCCGCGTGGCTGTTGTCGAAAAGCCAGCGGGTGACCCTGTACGAGGCGGATTCGCGCCTTGGCGGCCACGCCAATACGGTGGACGTGCCCGTGGAAGATGGGCGCACGGTCCCGGTGGACGCCGGGTTCATCGTCTTCAATCGCAAAAATTATCCCAATTTCACCGCCCTGATGGGGCATTTGGGCGTCGACATTCATGACGCCTGCATGTCCTTCGGCGCCTCGATGGACGATGGCGGGGTGGAGTATTCCGGACAGACCATCCAATCCTTGTTCGCCAATCCCGCCAGCATCGTCTCGGTCAAGCATTGGGCGATGCTGAAAGACATTGTGCGCTTCCATCGCCATGGCAACGCCGCCTTGGCCAAGGGCGTCGACGATCGTCGCGCGCTTGGCGACTTCGTCGCCGAACACGGGTTCTCCGCCGCCTTCGTCGAGCGCTTTTTGGAGCCGTTCGCCGCGGCGATTTGGTCGACGCCGTCGCAACGGATCCTCGATTACCCCGCGGCGTCGTTCCTGAAGTTTTTCCAAAACCATGGCCTGCTGCAAGTTCTCAACATGCCGATCTGGAACACCGTGGTCGGGGGATCGCGCCGTTATGTGGAGAAGCTCGCCGCGGATATGACCGCAACCGTGCGCCTCAACGCCCCGGTGGCGCGAATTGAGCGCGACGCCAGCGGCGTGACGGTGATTGAGGCGTCAGGCGAGCGCGAGCGATTTGACGACGTGGTCCTCGCCACCCACGCCGACATGGCGCTAAAACTGCTCGCGGCCCCGTCCGCTGTGGAGCGCGACATCCTCGGCGCGTTCTCCTACCAACCGAACCACGCGGTGGTGCACACCGACCCGACGATGATGCCGCGTCGGCGCTCGGCTTGGTCAAGCTGGAACTATATGGGCGGCGAGGGCGACGTCGCCGTCACCTATTGGATGAACCGGCTGCAAGATCTGCCGTGTACGACGGATGTGTTCGTCACCCTCAATCCCAACCGTGAGATCGCCGCGGACAAGATCGCCGCCGAGTTCAATTACGCTCACCCGATGTTCGATCTCGGCGCCGGTGCGGCGCAGAAGCGGCTCTGGACCCTGCAAGGGTTCGACAACACGTGGTATTGCGGCGCGCATTTCGGCCAAGGGTTCCATGAGGACGGGATGCAAGCGGGGCTTGCGGTGGCCGAAGCCCTTGGCGGGCTGCGGCGGCCATGGAAAGTGGACGATGAATCGGCGCGGATCTATCTCGCGCCGGCGGGATTGATGGCGGCCGAATGAGCGACGCGGCGACATTCAACTCAGCGCTCTATGTCGGCTCGGTGATGCACCGTCGACTGCGCCCGGTCGGCCACACGCTTCGCTATCGCGTGTTCTCGGCGCTGATCGACCTAGACGAGTTGGACGCCCTCGACGCGACGCTGACCCTGTTTTCGCGCAATCGCTTCAATCTGTTCTCGTTCCACGACAAGGATTTCGGCGCTAAAGTCGGCGCGGACGCCGCTGGGGCGTCGCTGGCGGCGCATATCCGCGACCAGCTTGACGGGCACGGCGTCGACGGCTCAGGCCCCTTGCGCCTATTATGCTATCCGCGCATTCTCGGCTACGCCTTCAACCCGCTCGCCGTTTACTATTGCCACGACGGAAACGGCGATCCGAGCGCGATCCTGTATGAAGTCAATTCCACCTTCGGCGAGCGCCACGCCTATCTGATCCCGATTGAAGACGGCGCCGGCGAAATCCGTCAGTCAGCGGATAAAAAGCTGCACGTGTCGCCGTTTATGGCGATGGACATGACCTATCATTTTCGCCTGACCCAGCCCGGCGAGACGGCGCTCGTCGCGATTCGTCAAACCGATCCGGAAGGGCCGATCTTGAACGCGGTGTTCGCCGGCGAACGGCGGCCGTTCTCCGACGCCAGCCTGCGATCGGCGTTCGCCCGCTATCCTTTAATGACGATGAAAGTCATTGCGGCGATCCATTGGGAGGCGGCGCGGCTGTTGGCTAAGGGGCTGCGTTTGCGGGCCGGGCCAAAAGCGCCGCCGCAGCCGATCACCTTAGTGCGCGCGGCGGTCTAGCAAGGCCGCGCCGTCGCGCCGCTGGTTTACCCGTTCTCCTAACTGCGCTATCGGACATGCACAGAAGGAGACCATGCCATGGGAAAACGCTATCCGACGGCCGCCGACGCGCTCGACGGCAAATTGTTCGATGGGATGACGGTCATGGCCGGCGGCTTCGGCCTGTGCGGCATTCCGGAAAACCTCATCGCAGCGATGCGCGACGCCGGCGTGAAAGACATCACGGTGATTTCGAATAATTGCGGGGTCGACGATTTTGGCCTCGGTCTGTTGCTGCAGACCCGACAAATCAAGAAAATGATCTCGTCTTATGTCGGCGAGAACAAAGAATTCGAACGCCAGTATCTTTCCGGCGAATTGGAGCTGGAGTTCAATCCGCAAGGCACTTTGGCGGAACGCTGCCGCGCCGGCGGCGCCGGGATTCCGGGCTTCTACACCAAGACCGGCGTCGGCACGGTGATCGCCGAAGGCAAAGAACACAAAGACTTCAATGGCGAGACCTACATTCTCGAAACCGGCTTGGTGGCGGACTTAGCCATCGTCAAAGCCTGGAAAGGCGACGAGCAGGGCAATCTGGTCTACCGCAAAACCGCCCGCAATTTTAATCCGATGATGGCGAGCGCCGGCAAGATCACCATCGCCGAAGTGGAAGAGATCGTGCCGGTCGGCGCCCTCGACCCCGACAATATTCATACCCCCGGAATTTTCGTCCAGGGCATCGTCCAAGGCGATCATGAAAAGCGCATTGAACAACGGACTATTCGAGAGCGGGAGAATGCCTAATGCCCTGGGATCGTAATCAAATGGCGGCGCGCGCCGCGCAAGAATTGCAAGATGGCTTTTACGTCAATCTCGGCATCGGCATTCCGACCCTGGTGGCCAATTATATCCCGGAAGGGGTGGACGTCACATTGCAGTCCGAAAACGGCATGCTCGGCATGGGACCGTTTCCATTCGACGAAGAGGTCGACGCCGACCTAATCAACGCCGGGAAACAGACCATCACCGAATTAGACCGTACGTCCTATTTTTCCTCGGCGGACTCGTTCGGCATGATCCGCGGCGGCCATATCGACTTGTCGATCCTCGGCGCCATGGAGGTGTCGGAGAAGGGCGACCTGGCGAACTGGATGATCCCGGGCAAAATGGTCAAAGGCATGGGCGGCGCCATGGATCTCGTCGCCGGCGTGAAGCGCGTCGTGGTGGTGATGGATCACGCCTCGAAGAAAGGCGATCCGAAACTCCTGCACCAATGCTCATTGCCGCTCACCGGGCAACAGGTGGTCGACATGGTGATCACCAATCTCGGCGTCTTCACCGTCGAGCGCGGCAAGGGCATGACCCTGACCGAACTTGCCGACGGCGTGAGCGTCGATGACGTGAAAGCCCAGACCGAAGCGGACCTAATCATCGCCGTCTAATCGGCTATGTACGGACGTTAGCGACTGTCCCGATACACGTGACGAAAGCCGGCCTGTTGATCAGGCCGGTTTTTTTATGCTTGTCGAGTTTTTTCATCGCTTACAATTTTGCCGTCGCGGTCAGTCAAAAGTTCAGAATTCGCTGCGACAAATATTTGACCACACTCTCATTTTTGACATAGCGTGAAGGCGTTGAGGCGCGACGCTGTGTTCGGTCGCACCTGTGGCGCAAGCATACCCTCGCGATTGTTCAATATTGACCCTGAGCAGGCGGTGTGACGCGCGATATTGCGAGCTGCTCGTGTTTTAGAGCCGCAAAAAGCCGGTTGTGAATATTTATAAAGAGAAGGAAGCGTCCCATGTCTCTCACCAATTACGTGCCAACGCCGAAATTCGACGACTATAAAGAGCTTTTCAAAGAGCACTTCGTGATGACCCGTAAGAACGGCATCATCGAACTGCGCATGCATACCCTCGGCGGCGACGCCCAATGGAGCTTCGAATTGCATCGCGCCCTGTGGCAAGCGTTTCAGACGATCGGCGCGGACCCTGAGAACGAAGTCATGATATTGACCGCCACGGGGGACACCTGGCTCGCCAATATCGACGATTCAAGCTTTTCCAAGGAAGAGGAAGACCGCGCCTTCTACTCCTATGAGCACATGTATTATGACGGGCGGCGGATGATGACGAGCCTGATCCACGACGTTGAAATTCCGACCATTGGCGTTTTGCCGGGCCCGGGCGCGCATATTGAGTTCGCGCTGATGTGCGACATCACCATTTGTTCCGACCGCACCGTGGTGGTCGATCCGCATCTCGATCTCGGGTTGGTGCCGGGCGACGGCATTCATAGCGCCTTCATCGAATTGATGGGGGTGAAGCGCGCCGCCTATGCGCTATTGATGTGCGAAGTGTTCGACGCGCAAAAATGCAAGGAATACGGCCTCGTCAATGAGGTGGTGCCCCATGACAAGGTCACTGAACGCAGCTGGGAGATCGCCGAGCGCATCATGGCGCGCAAGCGGACCACGCGCCGCATGACCGTGCCGGTCATTCGCCGGCCATGGAAACAACGCATCGTCGACGATCTCGACGGGGCCTTCGCCATGGAGATGCACGCATATCTTTGCGACAATCCGGAACACCGGGACGATATCGGCACCAAGACCTATGATCGGCCTGAATTCGAAGGCGTCGAGGATCGCAAAAAGGGTCTCAAGACGAGCAAAGACTAGTCGCGGCCACAACATCATCATTGGCCGCGTCGGCCCGGTCGTCGCGAATGACCGGCGGAATGCCCGGCAAAATGGCCTTGTAAGGCGACGCAGAGAGAGGATGCATGAGACTAAAGCGAGTAGCGGTGCGCGCCGGCGCAGCGAGTGGATCGACGCCGACTGAGGGATCAGGCGACAACGCGCCGGGGAGACAACGACCCCGCGCGGCGCGCACCAGCGTGGCGGTGTGGAACGGCGATCGGTGGACGCCATTGATGGCGGCGTTGGAAATCTTCCGGCAACGCACCGGCGGCGATTTTCCGGGCGTCGCCGCGGTCGCCGACGACCTGATCGGCCTATGCGAGCAGCGCGAGGCGCTGCAGCGGGACATTGATCGGCTGTTGGCGTTCGTCGCCGACGAGGCGATCGATCTCAGCGCCAGCGTCGACCCGACCCCGATCGTTCCATTTACGCCGCGCTCGTTCCGCGACTTCATGCTGTTCGAGCGTCACGCGATCGATGCGGCGCGCGGCTGGGCGCGTAAGTTTCGCCCCGGCGCGGCGCGGATGGTCGGTCTCTATGAGACGCTCTTTCGACGCCCGCCCAATATTCTGAAGCCGGATAAGATTTGGTACGAGAAGCCGATCTACTATATGGGCTCGCATATCAATATCTATACGGAGGGTGATGAATTGCCGTGGCCCTCTTACACCCAAGCGCTGGACTATGAGCTGGAGTTGGGCGCGGTGATCTGCCGACCGATCAAGGACGCCGCGCCGGAGGAGGCGCTCGCCGCCATTGGCGGTTTCGTCGTCGTCAATGACTTAAGCGCGAGGGACGTGCAATTCGCGGAGAT
>CAYWWL010000055.1:9068-9713 GCA_964461925.1 uncultured Caulobacterales bacterium
ATCGCCTTCGCCAACGCGATCGGCGCGGAAGTGGTCACCGCCGACGAGGTGCTGCCGCATGTGGATTCGCTCGCCGCCACGGTGACGGTGAATGGCGACTATTGGGGCGGCGGCGACACCAGCGGCATGCAGCATTCCATTGGCGACATGATCGCTTACGCCTCCCTCGGCGAGCGCTTGGAGCCGGGCGAACTCTTATCCACCGGCACGATTCCCGGCTGCTCCGGCATGGAGGTCGGCCGGTGGCTGTCCCCCGGAGACGAGATTGAGTTCACCTTGGAAAAGGTCGGCTCTTTGCGCAATCGGATCGGATCGCCATCCTAACCGGCGACGCTCGCAGCGCCGTGGTCCAGCGATCGCATCCCTTAGCGCGCGCGTCGCAGACTGGCTTTGTCCACCAAGACGTCGGTCAGATGGTCGATAAACGCGTCCACGTCGAAATACGCGGTGTGGATCAATTCCTTCCACGTCAACGCTTCCGCGACTTCGCCGATCGGCAGCGCGCCGTCTTTAGTCAGCGCCGAAAGCGAGATGATTTCGCGCAGGCGATCCAGGGTCTCCTGGGTGTTCTCGCTGACATAGGTGGCGATCGCTTCTTCCACGTCCGGCGGCAGGGTGCTGACTTGGGTGGCGGAAAAATCGAGG
>CAYWWL010000056.1:0-7059 GCA_964461925.1 uncultured Caulobacterales bacterium
CCCCTCGCCCATGGTCGGCACGGTGTATTTGTCGGCCTCGCCTGGCGCCGATCCATTCGTCTCCGTCGGCGACAAAGTTCGCGAAGGCCAGACCCTGATGATCGTCGAAGCGATGAAGACCATGAACCCGGTGGCGGCGCCTCGGTCAGGCGTCATCAAGAGCATATTGGTGCGGAACGAGCAGCCGGTGGAATTCGGCGAACCCCTTCTCACCATCGAATAATTTTTTAACGCCTTAGAATTTGGTGCGCTTATGTTTGGAAAAGTCCTGATCGCCAATCGCGGCGAAATTGCGCTCAGGATCCATCGCGCCTGCAAAGAGCTAGGCATGTCCACGGTGGCGATCCATTCCACCGCCGACGCCAACGCTCTGCATGTTCGGCTCGCGGACGAAAGCGTCTGCATCGGGCCGCCCTCGCCGAAAGACAGCTATCTGAACATCCCGGCGATCATCTCCGCTGCGGAAATCACCCAGGCCGACGCGATCCATCCGGGCTACGGTTTCCTGTCGGAGAACGCGAAATTCGCGGAAATCGTCGACGCTCACAATATTTGCTTCATCGGTCCCAAAGCCGAGCATATTCGCGTCATGGGCGACAAGATCGCGGCCAAGGCGGCGATGCGCAAGGTCGGCATCCCGCTGGTGCCGGGCAGCGACGGTCCGGTCGAAACGATCGAGGAAGCCAAGGCCGCAGCCGAAGCGATCGGCTATCCAGTGCTGGTGAAAGCGGCGTCCGGCGGCGGCGGTCGCGGCATGAAGATCGCCCGCACCGCCGACGACATCGCTGAAGCGTGGGCTACGGCGCGCTCCGAAGCCGCGGCGGCGTTCGGCGACGACGCAGTCTATCTTGAAAAATACCTGACCCGCCCGCGGCACATTGAATTGCAGATCATCGCCGACAGCCATGGCAATGTCGCGCAATTGGGCGAGCGCGATTGCTCCTTGCAGCGGCGCCACCAAAAAGTGCTCGAAGAAGCCCTGTCGCCGGCGCTCGACGACAAAGCGCGCCAGGAAATCGGCGAGATCACGCGCAAAGCCGTCGGCCAGCTCGGTTATCTCGGCGCAGGCACGATCGAATTCCTGTACGAGAACGGCGAGTTCTATTTCATCGAAATGAACACCCGCCTGCAGGTGGAGCACCCGATCACCGAACAGGTGACCCGGATCGACATCGTGCGCGAGCAGATCACCGTCGCGGCGGGAGAGAAACTATCGTTCGCCCAAGAAGACGTCACCTTCCGCGGTCACGCCATCGAATGCCGGATCAACGCCGAAAGCCCGGTGGATTTCCGGCCGTCGCCGGGCGAGGTCACTTTCTTCCACGCCCCTGGCGGGCCGGGCGTGCGCTTCGACAGCGCGGTCTATAGCGGCTATTCGATCCCGCCCTATTACGACTCGATGATCGGCAAACTGATCGTCTTCGGCGACGATCGCACCCATTGCCTGGCGCGCCTACGCCGCGCCCTCGCCGAATTGGCGATCGCCGGCGTCGAAACGACGACGCCGCTGTTCTCGCGGCTCCTCGACGACGCGGAATTTCAGGCCGGGGATTACCATATCCACTGGCTCGAAGAATGGATGCAGAAGAACGCGTAAGCGCCGCTAACGCGGCGTCACGTCGGCGTCGACGAGCGCGCCATAGACCAAATTGCGGATGTCCTGCTTAAACGTGACGTCCTGACCGCCCGGCATCACCTGCAAGAAAACCATCGCGACGATACCGTTCGCCGGGTCGATCCAGAAATGCGTGCTGGCCGCCCCGGCCCAATAGAAATTTCCGTCGACATCAAGCCAATCCGTGGCCGACGCATCGGTCACCGCGGCCATGGAGAAACCCCATTCGGTGCCGCCCGGCCAAGTGTCGCCAAGGCTTTCATCGACAAAGGCCGGCGGATTGCGCAATTGCGCGACGGAGGCTTTGTCGAGAATGCGCGCGCCGTCGAACTTGCCGTTAAGGCGCAGCGCTTCGGCGAACTTGAAATAGTCTTTCGTCGTGGAGACAAGTCCCCAGCCGCCGCCGGTGAAGGTTTTTGGACAGGCGTAGAAGGTCTCCGCCGCGGGATCGACGAGGCTGAGCGCGCCGGCCTCGTCATATGTATAAAGATCGACCAAACGATCCTTGTCGGCAGGATCGACGCAAAACGCGGTCGACCTCATGCCCAGCGGCTCGATCAATCTGGTCTCCACATAACGCGCCAGGTCTTGCTCGGCGACTTTCTCGACAACGAGGCCAAGCACGTCGCTGGAGACGCCATAGGTGAAATAGGCGCCGGGATCATGGGCCAAGGGCGTCGTCGCCAAACGGGTCGCGAACGTGTCGAGATCGCTCGGCACCTGCGCCGGATCGACGCCTGGAATTGGGATGCCCTCAAAGGCTCCGGCGGCGGCGTATTGGCCGGCGATCGGCGAAGGGATCCAGGCCGCGGAGAACCCCGCGGTGTGGGTGATCAGATGCCGGACGGTGATCGGTCCATTGGCGGGACGGGTTTGAACGTCCTCGCCCTCGCCGCCGCTATAGACGCGCATATCGGCGAAAGCCGGCGCGAAGTCGGTCAAGGGGGCGTCGAGATCGAGCGCCTCGTCTTCGACCAATTGCAACGCCGCCACGGCGGTGATCGGCTTGGTCATGGAGAAAATCCGGAACAGAGAATCGGTCGTCAACGGACGGGTCTTCTCCACGTCGGCGTACCCGACCGCGGTTTCGTAGACGATCTCGCCGTCCCGGGCGACCAGCACCACGGCGCCGGGAATTGCGCCCGCTTCGACTTGCGCCTGGTAATGGGCGTCGATCTTCGCCAAGGCCGCCGGGTCGAAGCCCTGGCGTTCAGCCGGCGTGGCGTCCGACTGAACGAACGGCAAGCTGGCGCAGCCGCCAATGGACATCGCGAGCGCCAGTGGCGCGAAGAGTGAGCGGCGAAGCATAACGGACCTTCCTCGAAAGACGCGAAAATTGGACCGCGAGTGTGCCGGATTTCCGCGCCGTCGCAAGCCTCGCGCACAGCCCTGGCGAGGGTTCGCGTCGCGGCATGGCGCCGCGGCTGAGATCATGGGTAGACGGCCATTAAGCATCCGGTTTTGCGATGCGGCGAAATCGGGTCATACTCGCGTTATGCCGCGTGATTCCGCCGACGCATTGTTGCCTGAGGATATCCTCGCCGCCTACGCCCTCGGCTATTTCCCGATGGCGCGGACCCGGGAGTCCCGCGACGTCGTTTGGGTGTTGCCGAAACTCCGCGGGGCTTTGCCGCTCGACCAGGCGACCGCGCCGAAGAAACTGTTGCGGCTGGCGCGCAAGGAGCCGTACGAGATTCGGGTCAACACCGCCTTCGCCGAGGTGATCGAAGCGTGCGCCGCCCCCGGTCCCGGCCGCGAGGACACCTGGATCAACGACCAAATCATCGAAGCCTATAATGAGCTGCACTATCTCGACCGCGCCCATAGCGTCGAATGCTGGGCCGACGGGGCGCTCGTCGGCGGGCTCTATGGGATCGAGATCGGCGGCGTTTTCTGCGGCGAGAGCATGTTCTCGCGCGCCGACAACGCCAGCAAAATCGCCATGCTGCACCTAATCGCGCGACTGACGATCGGCGGCTTTCAATTGCTCGACGCGCAGTTCTACACCGACCATTTAGCGCAGTTCGGAGTCGCGGAAATGGCCGATGATGCGTACCAGGAGCGTTTAAAGACGCTGGCCGCGGCGAAAGCCGATTTTTTCGCGATTGACGACTATTCGTCCGCCACCGGCGCATCGAACGCGTCGGTCACCGCCTCGGTCTGGCAGTCGATCACCCAGACGTCGTAGACCGCGTGCTCCAAGGCGTTCAGCGCCGGGCTCGACGCGAACATCCACCCGCTGAATACTTTACGCCCATCAGGCTTCGGCAAGTCAGGGATCACAGGCGCCGCCTCGCCGCCGTCGCTCAAAGGATTGGCGAGCTTCGATGCGGCGTCGACCGTCTCGCCGATCGGCGATTCCGCGGCGGGCGGCGCCAGCCGGTCCGGGCTCGGCATCGCCGCGTCCACGGCGTCGGTGATCGCGCTCGGCACTTTGCCGATGTCCGCGCGGCGGTCATAGATTTGCAAGAAGGCGCTCGCCTCGGGAAATTCTTCAGGCGGACGTTTATCGCAATACGCCGCGACGATCTCCAATGACCCAAAGCTCACCGATTGATTGATGTCGATTTCCAAGTCTTCGTATTTCGCCGTCACCTTGTTCAAGGCGCGCACGGTCACGGCCACCGGACGGCGGTCTGCGGTCTTGGCGATATCCGGGAATTCTTCGTCGACCCGGCGGGAGAGGAAATCGAGCTCGTCGAGCTCGCTTGCGGCCTCGTCCTGCAATGACGGGTTTAGACCGAGGGCCGGATCGACGCCTTGCTGCGGGCTCGGCTCTTGCGCCGCTGCGGACGCCAATCCCAGGGTCATTTGCAAGGCCAATCCCAACGCCGCCGTCGACGCGACGCCCTTCAACCGTGAAACCATTATGCTAATCCCCACCTCTTATCCTCATAGGATCCTATACTAGACGCCAAGACCAGAAAAGCGGCGCGGTTTCGCTCGCACTGACGCCGATCCGCATTGCCGTCGATCCGCACTGACGCCGATCCGCATTGCCGTCGATCCATGCATAAAGGCATGGAAATGCGGCGAGCATATGGACGATCGAGCGCGTTATCCGCGCGGCGCGGCGGTCTCTGGCGACCAGGCTTCGTAAGATTCTTCGACGCCTGCGCCGTCCTCCCGAGCGAGAGAGCCTTTCGGATGGTAGGCCAGCGGAGTGCCCGTCATATTCGGCACATGGTCCTGTTCCCAGGCCTGGCGCTTCAACGGCGCAACGGTCGGCGGCTCGTCGAACGTGTGGTGCAACCAGCCATGCCACTCAGCCGGGACTCGCGAGGCTTCGGCGATCCCATGATAGATCACCCAGCGACGGGTGCGGCCGTCGGACGCGCTTGGATCGGGCTCTTCATAATAGCGATTACCCTGGGCGTCTTCGCCAACCTTCTTGGCTTTGCGTCGCCAGAGCGTGAACGAAGTTCCATAGGTGGACCCATTCCACCAGGTAAATAATTGTTTTAACATCAATTTTGCCTTTCCTCGCGAATCAGTCGCGCGGTGTTGGGCGACTATGGCGCCCGTCGTCAAAATCGTCCAGTGGCGACGGCGCTCAACCGACAATCGGCGTCGTCCCAATTGCGGGCCCAGAAGCGCATTGCCGCGGGCCGCAAAAATTGAGAAGACGACCCGTGAGGCGACTCACGCGTCCCATCAAGCCTAAGCGAGCCCTAGCCCCATGCGGTTTACGAGATTTTACACGACCGATGGAAAGGACCCATTGCACGGGATCCGTTTCTCTCGACGACGCAGCGAAATCCGCAGCGTCACCGGCGAGATTCTGTTTCAAGCGGACGACGTCGAAGCGCCCGCCGATTGGAGCCAGACCGCCGTCGACATTCTGGCGCAGAAATATTTCCGCAAAGCCGGCGTGCCGGCGAAAGTGCGGCGCACGCCGGAAAAAGGCGTGCCGAATTTCCTCCAGCGCTCGACCCCGAACGTGGCCGCTTTGGCGAAACTCGCGAAAGACAAACGCTACGCCCCGGAAACCTCGGCGAAGCAAGTGTTCCATCGCCTCGCCGGCGCTTGGGGCTATTGGGGCTGGAAGATCGGCCTGTTCGACGACGAGGAATCGGCGCGGATTTTCGTCGACGAATCGATCGCCATGTTGGCGCGCCAGGTGGCCGCGCCGAATAGCCCGCAATGGTTCAACACCGGACTGCATTGGGCCTATGGCGTGGAAGGGGACAGCGGCGGGCATTTCTTCGTCGATCATCTGTCCGGGAAATTGCAGGAATCGGACAGCGCTTATGAGCGCCCGCAACCCCACGCCTGCTTCATTCAATCGATCGCGGACAATCTCGTCGGCGACGGCGGGATCATGGATCTGTGGCGGCGCGAAGCCCTGCTGTTCAAATACGGCTCCGGCACCGGCTCGAACTTCTCCAATCTGCGCGGCGCCGGCGAACCCCTGTCCGGCGGCGGCTCCTCCTCCGGCCTCGTTAGTTTCTTGCGGGTCGGCGACGCGGCCGCCGGCGCGGTGAAATCCGGCGGCGTCACCCGGCGGGCGGCGAAGATGGTCGTGCTCGACGCCGATCATCCGGACATTGAAGAATTCGTCATGTGGAAGGCGCGCGAGGAGGACAAAGTCGCCGCCCTCGTCACCGGTTCGAAAGTGCTGGCCCGACGCCTGCCGACAATCATGGCCGCCGCGAACGCCCGCGTCGACGGCGACGACAAAGACCGGCTCAGCCCGGCGGACAATCCCGCGCTCGCCGCCGCCATCAAGGCCGCACGCAAGGACTTCGTGCCCGAAAGCGCGATCCAGCGCACCCTCGATCTCGCCGGCCAGGGCGCGACGTCAATGCGCGTCGACACCTATGAGACCGGCTGGGAGTCCGAGGCCTATCTCAGCGCCAGCGGCCAGAACGCCAACAACTCGATCCGCATCGGCGACGATTTCTTCGCCGCCATGCGAGACGACGAAGACTGGCCGTTGATCGGCCGGGTCAGCCGCGCGCCGGTGGCGACGGTGAAGGCGAAATCCCTCTGGCAGGACCTCAATGACGCGGCCTGGCGCTGCGCCGATCCGGGCCTGCAATTCAAGGACACGATTAACGCCTGGCATACCTGCGCCGCCGACGGCGAAATCCGCGCTTCTAATCCGTGCTCTGAGTACTTGTTCCTCGACGACACCGCGTGCAATCTCGCCTCGATCAATCTGACGAAGTTTCTCACCGACGACGATTTCGACGTCGACGGCTTCGAGAAGGCGTGCCGATTGTGGACCTGCGTCTTGGAGATCTCCGTCGCGATGGCGCAATTCCCGTCCGCGGCGATCGCCGAGCGCAGCCATGAATACCGAACCCTTGGGCTCGGCTTCGCCAATCTCGGCGCCTTGGCGATGACCACGGGGCTCGGCTACGACAGCGACGAGGCCAGAGCGATCGGCGCGGCGATCAGCTCGCTGATGACCGGCGCGGCCTATCGCGCCTCGGCGGCGA
>CAYWWL010000056.1:7094-9627 GCA_964461925.1 uncultured Caulobacterales bacterium
GCGCCGGCATGTTGCGGGTGATCCGCAATCACCGCCGCGCCGCCAATCCCGGCGCCGGCGCCTTCGACGGCCTCAATATCGAACCGCCCGAATTCGACGCCGCCGCGTGCCCATGGGCGGGTCTGCGCGCCCGAGCCGCCTCGATCTGGGACGAAGTAATCGAGCTTGGCGAGTTAAGCGGTTTCCGCAACGCCCAAGCCACCGCCGTCGCCCCGACCGGCACCATCGGCCTCGTTATGGACTGCGACACCACTGGCATCGAGCCGGACTTCTCTTTGGTGAAGTTCAAGAAGCTCGCCGGCGGCGGCCAGATCAAGATCATCAATAGCTCCGTGCCCGGCGCCTTGCGGCGGCTCGGCTATCAGGAGAAGCATATCGAGGACATGGTGCGCTACGCCGTCGGCCTCGGCACCCTCTCCCAAGCCCATGACTATGGCTACGCCATCAACCACGTCTCCCTGCGCGCCGAAGGCTTCCAGCCGCGCCACATCGAGGCGCTGGAAGAACGCCTCGCCACGGCCTTCGACCTCACCTTCGCGTTCACGCCGCAATTGCTTGGCGAGGACTTCTGCCGCAACGTTCTGTGCTACGACGACGGCATGATGGACCGTTCCGGGTACGAAGTGCTGCGCGATCTCGGCTACTCCGACGAAGACGTCCACCTCGCCAATTTGCACGTTTGCGGGGCCATGACCTTAGAGGGCGCGCCGCATTTGCGGCCGGAGCATTTGCCGGTGTTCGATTGCGCCGTGCCGTGCGGACGGATCGGCGAGCGGGCGTTGTCCATCGCCGCCCATTTGGAGATGATGGCCGGCGTTCAGCCTTTCATCTCCGGCGGCATCTCGAAAACCGTGAACCTGCCGGCCAAAGCCAGCGTCGCCGACTGCGGCCGCACCTATCTACGCGCCCATCAATTGGGCCTAAAGTCCGTGGCGCTGTATCGCGACGGCTCGAAACTGTCCCAGCCGTTGACCGCGTACGTCTTGAGCGACGACGAGGACGACGAGGACACGTTCGAGCAAGACGTCGCCGAAGCGCCTGCGGCGGAACGGTCGCGCATCGTCGCCGAACGCATTGTCGAACGGATTATCGAGCGCACCCCCGGACGGCGGCGACTGCCCGATCGACGCAAGGGCTATATCCAAAAAGCCATTGTCGGCGGCCACAAGGTCTATCTCCATACCGGCGAATTCGACGACGGCGAGCTCGGCGAGATCTTCGTCGACATGCACAAGGAAGGCGCGGCGTTCCGCAGCCTGATGAACAATTTCGCGATCTCGATCTCCCTTGGCTTGCAGTACGGCGTGCCGCTGGAGGAGTTCGTCGACGCATACGTCTTCACCCGCTTCGATCCGTCCGGTCGGGTCGAGGGCAACGATCAGATCAAGAACGCCACCTCGATCCTCGACTATATCTTCCGCGAATTGGCGATCTCCTATCTCGGCCGCTCCGACCTCGCCCATACGGATCAAACCGAAACCGGGGTCGACGCCATCGGCCAAGGGGTGAGCAAGGAAAAGGTCCAGGAAGAAGCCGCGCGCTTGATCTCCAAAGGCTTTAGCCGGTCCACCGTGACCGACAATCTCGTGGTCTTGCGCGGCGGCGACTTCGATCGCTTCCGCGACGGCGGCGACGACGGCGAGGCCCTACCGCCGCCTGACGAGAGCGAGGAAGGCCTGGTCGAAGACCAAGGCGAGACCGACGCCAGCGCCGCTGCGAACGATCCCCAGGCGATCGAGCAACAGATCGCGAAATTGGCCGCCGCGGTGAACCAAAAAGCGCCGCCGGGCAGCCTCGCTTCGCCGCTTGGCGCTGAACGCCAGGCCAAGGCGAAGGGCTATGAGGGCGACGCCTGCCAGGCCTGCGGCCAGTTCACCATGGTGCGCACTGGCGCGTGCATGCGCTGCGATAGCTGCGGGCACTCCTCGGGCTGTTCATAACAGCGCCCTGCCCCGGCCTCGGCGACGCGGCCAATTGGTTAAAATCGACATAAATTTGCTCTGCGCCGCTAAACCGGCGTTGAGATCTTTCGTGCGACAACCCATAGGTCAAGCAAGCCCTCGCGGCCAATATTCGTCGTCGTCGCAACAAGGAATGCAGTAACCGGAGCATCGACATGCACCGCACGCTTATCTTAATCGCCTTTTTCATGGCGGTATTGCTCACCGTGTCAGCCAATCTGGCGGCCCGGGCCACCGGCGGCGACGGCTTTAATCCTATTCGCGCGGCGCGCGCCATGATCGACAAATCTTTCCGCAACGCGCAAGACTTCGCGCCAGTGCTCGCCCGCTCCATGGAGCGGATCAACGCGGCCGTGGGCGGCGCGGAAACCCTTTACCTCGACCAACCGGAAGATTTCCAAGCCGCGCCGATGACCGACGGCGATTACGCTGGCCTCGACGCCCTACGCGGATATTATCCGGGCGCTGAAATTTCCCGGGCGCGCTTCGTCGGCGCGATGCTTGACGGCGCGGTGTTCGAAGGCGCCTATGGGGCCAATCCAAACTTCCAAAAAGCGCGCCTCGCGCTCGCC
>CAYWWL010000057.1:0-9584 GCA_964461925.1 uncultured Caulobacterales bacterium
ATTATGGACCGCTATTTATCCGCATGGCGTGGCACAGCGCGGGGACCTATCGCGTCAGCGACGGACGCGGCGGCGCCAATGGCGGGCAGCAACGATTCGAACCGCTGAACAGCTGGCCTGACAACTCCAACCTTGACAAGGCCCGCCGGCTTCTTTGGCCGATCAAGCAAAAATATGGGCGCCAGATTTCATGGGCCGACTTGATGATCCTTACCGGGAACGTCGCATTGGAATCCATGGGCTTTAAGACCTTTGGGTTCGCCGGCGGTCGCGAAGACGCATGGCAAGCCGAATTGGTCTATTGGGGGCCAGAGACCGAAATGCTGGCGGACAAGCGCTATAGCGGCGAGCGCAAATTGCAAAAGCCATTGGCAGCCGTGCAGATGGGCCTCATCTACGTGAACCCGGAAGGTCCGAACGGCAATCCTGATCCGCTTGCGGCGGCGCAGGACATTCGCGAAACGTTCGGCCGCATGGCCATGAACGACGCCGAAACCGTCGCGCTGATCGCCGGCGGTCACACTTTCGGCAAAGCCCACGGCGCGGCCAAGCCGGACGAGTGCGTTGGGGTCGAGCCCGCGGCGGAAGGGGTCGAACAGCAAGGCTTTGGTTGGCGCAACAAATGCGGCAGCGGCAAGGGCGCTGACACCATCACCAGCGGGCTAGAAGGCGCTTGGTCAGTCAATCCGGTCGCCTGGACGACCCAATATCTCGACAATCTGTTTGCCTTTGAGTGGGAACAGACCCGGAGCCCCGCAGGCGCTATTCAATGGGTGCCGAAAGACGGCGCAGCGTCGGAGTTGGTGCCGGACGCGCATGATCCGGACAAGCGTCACGCGCCGATCATGTTCACGACCGACCTGTCGCTTAAGGTCGACCCGGCCTACCGCGAGATCTCCAAACGCTTCCAGGAAAACCCGGAGGAGTTTGAAGACGCCTTCGCTCGTGCTTGGTTCAAGCTGACCCACCGAGATATGGGACCGCGCGCGCGTTATCTCGGCGCCGACGTGCCGGATGAAGCGCTGATCTGGCAAGACCCGATTCCTGCAATCGATCATCCCTTGGTTGACGCGAACGATATCGCGGCGTTGAAGGCGAAAGTGCAGGCGTCTGGGATTTCTGTCAGCGACCTCGTGACGACTGCCTGGGCCTCGGCGTCGACTTTCCGCGGCACCGACATGCGGGGCGGCGCGAACGGCGCGCGCATTCGCTTGGCGCCGCAAAAAGATTGGGCGGTCAATGATCCCGCGACGCTCAGCGCAACCCTGACTGCGTTGGAAGCGATCCAAACGGAATTCAATGACGCCCAAGCTGGCGGCAAGCGGATTTCGTTCGCTGACTTGATCGTCCTTGCCGGCGCCGCTGCGATTGAAAAAGCTGGTCAAGACGCCGGCGTCGACGTCTCCGTGCCATTCACGCCGGGCCGTGGCGACGCTGGGCAAGAACAAACCGACGCAGCGTCATTCGGCGTGCTTGAGCCGACGGCGGACGGTTTCCGCAATTATTATGGCGGCGAACACAATAAGTCGCCTGCGCAGTTGTTGGTCGAGCGCGCTGATCTATTGACCCTTACGGCGCCTGAAATGACGGCGCTGGTCGGCGGTCTACGGGCGCTCGGCGTCTCCAGCGGCGACGCTGGCCACGGTCTGTTGACCGATCGTCCAGGGGTTCTTGGCAACGACTTCTTCGTCAATCTGTTGGATATGGATACGGCATGGAGCGCAATCGACGGTGCGCCGTATACGTTCCAAGGCCGCGACCGAACGACCGGGGAGACCACCTGGACCGCTACCGAAGTGGACCTTGTGTTCGGATCGAACGCCGAGCTTCGCGCGCTTGCGGAGGCCTACGCCTTCGCAGGGGGCGAAGAGCGGCTGGTGCGCGACTTCGTCGCCGCCTGGACAAAGGTCATGACCCTCGATCGCTTCGACATCGATCGGTCGTAGAACGACCGACGCATGGACGAACGGCGCGCCGACGATGCGCGCCAGATCATTGACGCGCCGGCCATCGCACTCGCGATGGCCGGCGTTCTCTTTTCCGTTGAGGTCTTGTCCGCTGGAGCCTTGGCGCCGCGGATCGCAAATCTACGCGGCAGATCGAGACATCCGTGATCGGTCGAGCAGTCTGATTCCGATCAGGGGAGCGGGGGACGACGCCAGAATCGGTCGTTTGGACGGCGTCGGCGAGCATAAAATAGGCTTCGCTAGGGACGCCTGCGATTAGCCCTTCTTTCGCGCGCGCAGCACTTAGGTCTAGGCGCGCAGGTCCGGGCGTTTATCACTTGATGAAGCGGTCCGGATCAGTAATGAGGGGGCCGGCGCCTTCGCCCGGAGGCGCGCAACGCCCCAGCTAATGAGTCGATGATGGATCGAGCGGACATAGTCCACAATAATTTCGTATCGCGGGTCGCAGCCGGCGCGCTACCAACGCCGACATCGACATCAACCTTGGTCGACGCCGGATTGAGCCACGATGCGCTCGCGGCGATTTTCCGGGCGCAAGTGATGAGCCGGCAGCTAGACCGGATCTCCAGGAAGCTCCAAGGGCGCGGCGAAGGCTTCTACACGATTGGATCTTCAGGCCATGAAGGCAACGCCGCCATCGCCGCGGCGCTGCGCCCGACCGATCCAGCGTTCTTGCACTATCGCGACGCGGCGTTTCAAATCGCTCGGTCGTTTCAGGCGCCGGGTCAGACGCCGCTTTGGGATATGTTGCTGAGTTTCGTATGTTCCGCAGACGATCCTATTTCAGGCGGACGGCACAAGGTCCTCGGCTCAAAAAGTCTCGCCATTCCGCCGCAGACCTCGACGATCGCCTCGCATCTGCCGAAGGCCGTCGGCGCGGCTTATTCCATCGGACTGGCGCGCGGCGGCCGACCTGAACACGCCAGCTATCCCGAGGACGCTCTCGTCGTCTGCTCGTTTGGCGACGCTTCAATGAACCATTCCACCGCCCAAGGCGCGCTGAACACGGCCGGCTGGACCGCCTACCAAGGCGTACCGCTGCCCTTATTATTCGTATGCGAAGATAATGGCATCGGCATATCCGTCAAATCGCCGACCGGGTGGGTCGCGGCGAACCTTAAAAGCAAGCCGGCCCTTGCATATGGCGCGTGCAATGGCCTCGACGTGGTGGACGTATACGCGACAACGCGGCGGATGGCTGGGACGGCGCGGGCGCGGAGAAAGCCTGCGGTTCTGCACATGTCGTGCGTGCGCCTCTATGGCCATGCCGGCGCCGACGCGCAGCAAGCTTATATGTCGAAAGACGAGATCGAAGCCGCGGAAGCGAACGATCCGCTCCTGTACACCGCTGGTCGGTTAATCGAGGAGAATGTGTGTTCGGCGGACGATGTGCTGGCGATCTACCACGACACCGGGCGGGCGACGGAGCGGATCGCCGAGGACGCGATCGCAAGGCCGAAGCTCGATACGATCGACAAAGTAAAAGCCAGCATCGATCCCGCGACAAGGGTCTGCGCGTCGTCGAATGGGCCGAGTGCGGAGGTTCGCTCCGAAATCTTCGGCGCCGCTGATGTTCGCTCCATGGCCGAGCCGCAGCATATGGCGAAGCTGATCAATTTCGCGTTGACGGATTTGATGCTTGATCATGGCGAGATCGTCCTAGCGGGGGAAGACGTGGGGCGCAAAGGCGGCGTCTATGGCGTCACCCAGCGCCTCCATGGTCGGTTTGGAGCCCGGCGGGTGATCGACACGCTGCTCGACGAGCAATCGATTTTAGGCCTCGCCATCGGCCTTGGACAAAATGGCTTCGTGCCGATCCCCGAGATCCAGTTTTTGGCTTATCTGCACAACGCCGAGGATCAGATCCGCGGCGAGGCGGCGACGTTGTCATTCTTCTCCAACAAGCAATTCGCCAACCCGATGGTGGTCCGTATCGCCGGTCTGCCGTACCAACGCGGTTTTGGCGGCCATTTCCACAATGATAACTCCCTGGCCGTTCTTCGCGATATTCCTGGGATCGTTATGGCGTGCCCATCGAACGGCCATGACGCGGCATTGATGTTGCGCGAAAGCGTGCGCCTTGCGCGGGAAGAGCAAAAAGTCGTGGTCTTCGTCGAGCCGATCGCGCTGTATATGACGAAGGATCTGCACGAACCAGGAGACGGCGCATGGGCGCGAACCTATCCGTTGCCGGGCGCGGCCGACGTTAGGCTGGGAGAGGTCGCGGTTTCTGGCGATGGGGAAGACCTCGCCATCGTCTCCTATGGCAATGGTTTTTACCTTTCCTTGCAAGCCCAGAAGATCCTGGCCGAGCGCCATGGCGTCAAAGCTCGGGTGATCGACCTAAGATGGCTGGCGCCATTGCCCGGCGATGCGCTGCTTGCGGCGACGGCGCGTTGCAAGAATGTCCTCATCGTCGACGAGTGCCGGATCACCGGATCCCAAAGCGAAGCGCTAATGGCGTTTTTCCTGGAGAATGGAGCTCGCGCAGCGACGCGCATTGCGGCGGCTGATTGTTTCATTCCAACGGGGCCGGCTTACGCCTCTGGCCTGCCAAGCAGGGACGGCGTCGTCGACGCAGCGCTGAACAGCGTCGGCGCCGGCGGATCGGGCGAGGGAGCCTGACATGACGAAGAAGACCGCTCTCGTGGTCGCGCCTGGCCGCGGCACCTACAATAAAGAAGACCTTGGCTACTTTAAACGTCACCATGCAGATAAAATGGCGTTGGTCGAGGAGTTCGATCGACTGAGACGGACCCTCGGACAAAAACCAATCGTCGATCTGGATGGCGCGGCGCGGTTCTCAAACGCTGAGTTCTCACGCGGCGACAACGCCTCCGGGCTCATCTATGCCTGCGCCTACGCGGATTTCCTCGCAATTGACCGCGAGAAAATTGATATTGTTGCGGTCACGGGCAATTCCATGGGCTGGTATATCGCGCTGGCGTGCGGCGGCGCCGTGTCGGCTCAGGATGGTTTTCGCACTGTCAACACGATGGGCGCCTTGATGCAAGAAGCGCTGATCGGCGGGCAAATGCTGTACCCGTTCGTCGACGCCAATTGGCGCATGGACGAGGACCGGCGCGCGGCCCTTTTCGACTTGATCGATGATATCCCCGGCTTGCATCTGTCGATCAATCTCGGCGGCATGATCGTGTTCGGCGGCGACGAAGCGGCGTTAACGGCCGCTGAAGCGCGGCTCGAGCCAATTGATGGTCGCTTCCCCATGCGGCTGAAAAACCATGCCGCGTTTCACACCGAGTTGCAGCGGCCAATTTCGGTCCAGGGACAATCGGCTTTGGCGGATCTGACCATGGGGCAACCGACGACGCCGCTTGTGGATGGACGTGGGCATGTTTGGTATCCGTTCGCCAGCGACGCTCAGGCCCTTTGGCGCTATACGCTTGGGCATCAAGTCGTCGAGCCATACGATTTCACCGCGGCGATCAGATCCGGCGTGCGTGAATTCGCGCCGGATATGGTGATCATTCTTGGGCCAGGCTCGACTCTTGGCGGCGCCGTTGCGCAGTCCTTGATCGCAGAGAAATGGCGCGGTGTGGATTCGAAAACGACGTTCCAGCGCCGTCAAGCTGAGGATCCAATCATCGCGTCCATGGGCATGGACGCTCAGCGCAAGCTCGTGATCTGATCATTTGATCGACGTCGCGACACGCTCAAACACGATCGTTCGTCTGTAAAAAGATGAATGTTCGCCTAGTCGCCCACTTGCGGCGCTGAGTTGGTCTCGCGTCGAATCTTAGCGCTTTCCATGTGTCTAGAACTGCCTTTGGCGGCATTGATTGCGGCCCCCAATCTGATCCATGATGGCGTCGGGAGACGTGACGACCCGACCAGTCGAATTGGATTTGAACACATGAGTAATGAGCTAGCGGCATTGGCGGCGCGACTGCCAAAGGCGGAACTACACCTGCATATTGAGGGCAGCCTAGAGCCGGAGATGTTGTTTGCGCTCGCCCGCCGCAACAAGGTCGAGATCCCTTTCAAATCGGTGGAGGAAATTCGCGCGGCGTACCAATTCTCAAATCTACAAGATTTTCTCGACATTTATTATCAAGGCATGTCGGTTCTGCAGACGGAAGAAGATTTCTTCGATTTGACCATGGCGTACCTAAATCGCGCGCGCGCCGACAATGTCCGTCATGTGGAGATCTTCTTTGACCCACAAGGGCATACCTCGCGCGGCGTGCCGTTCAATGTCGCGGCCGGCGGCATTTTAACGGCGTTGAGCCTGGCGCGGTCGCAATTCGGCATGACGGCAAAACTGATTATGTGTTTCTTGCGCCATTTGAGCGAAGACGACGCCTTTGCGACATTGGAAGAGGCCGATCCTTGGCTCGATCGCATTGAGGGAGTCGGCCTTGATTCAACGGAAGTCGGGCATCCGCCGGAGAAATATGCGCGCGTATTCGCCGCGGCGCGGGAGCGGGGGTTGAAGCTCGTCGCGCATGCCGGCGAGGAGGGGCCGCCGGACTATGTGCGCGACACCCTCGATCTTCTCAAAGTCGACAGGATCGACCACGGTAATCGCGCGCTCGAAGACGCGCAGCTGGTCGAGCGACTTGTCGCGGAAGAAATGACGTTGACGGTGTGTCCCTTGTCGAACGTAAAGTTATGCGTTGTCGACGATATCGTGAATCATCCGCTGAAGCGCATGCTCGACCTTGGGCTGAAAGTCACGGTCAATTCAGACGATCCGTCCTATTTCGGCGGCTATATACTTGATAATTTCCGAGCGCTGATTGATGCGATCGACCTGAACGAGAGCGACATTCGCCAACTTGCTCGCAATAGTTTCTCCGGCTCATTCCTGAATGACGGGCAGAAACGGGCTCATTTGGCCGCTATCGACAACACCGAGTAAGCGGGGAGGCTTGGCCGTAGGCGGGCTAGGCGATCGCGTCGAATGCGCCCATCAATTTCTTCGTGAGACGCTTAAGCGTCGCCGCTTCATCATCATCAAGGGCCGAGAGCATTAACGCCTCAACCTCGCGGATATCGCCTGCGAGCTGCGCGTAAACGCGCTCGCCCTTCGCCGTCAGATGCAAATGGCCGATACGCCCGTCAGTCTGCGACGCTTTCCGGACAAGAAGCTTTTCATTCAACAAAGTCTTCACCGCGCGACTGACGATGCCTTTGTCCATCGGGGTCATGGCGACAACGTCCTGAGCGGTGCGGCCCGGCGCTTCGGCCACGGCGGCGAGCACGCGCCAATGGGACAAGTTGAGACCGTCGACATTCTTGGCGATCGCCGCGGTGCGCTTGGTCACTTTGTCCGAAAGCCTCGCAACCAAATAAGGAAGAAACTCGTCAAGCGCTATGGTATTGACTTTATTCGACATTTATCGTCACGCCAGGTGGTTGAAATCACAACTAATTGCGGGTAGAACTAAACCTAGAAGCCTTCGGGGCGCGGCGCAAGAGCGCCGAAGCAGCCGTCAACAAAGGAGAGATTTCGATGAGTATTGATCTGAAACGCATTCATCATGTCGCCTACCGCTGCAAAGACGCCAAGGAGACGGTGGAATTCTATCAACGGGTGATGAATATGGATTTCGTCTGCGCGTTCGCGGAAGACGAAGTACCGTCCACGAAGGAACCCGATCCCTATATGCACGTCTTTCTCGACGCCGGCATGGGCAATGTCCTGGCGTTTTTCGAGCTGCCGACCAAACAAGACATGGATCGCGACCGCAATACGCCGGAATGGGTGCAGCACATCGCGTTCGAAGTTGAAGACGAAGCCGCGTTGGTCGCCGCCAAGGAAAAGATCGTCGCCGAAGGAATCGACGTCCTTGGTCCGACCAATCACGGCGTCTTCAAGTCAATCTACTTCTTCGATCCGAATGGCCATCGACTGGAGCTGGCCGCCAATACGGGCACGCCGGAACAAATGGCGGAGCTTAAGGCGGTGGCGCCGGCGATGCTCGAAGAATGGTCGCGAACCAAGCGGGCCCCACGCCATGCGGCGTGGACTCACGCTGGCGACTAGAGCTTGAGGCCGCGAACCGCGATCGCGACTTCAGCGAAGAAAAAACCGAGCCCGGTGGCGAGGGTCGTGACCGAACCGAGGAACACCGCGCCGATCGGGATGTTCAATGGCGCATTGGCGGTTTCCGCTACGAACAGCAATAGCACGAGCGCGCAGGTGAAGACCGCGGAGACTGCGCAAAGAAGCACGGCGCGGTTGCCGCAATGCAACCGATGACGCAGTGACTCGACTTCCGCGGCGTCCGGCGGGCCGTTGTCCAACGAGGTGAGCGCGCGGCCGCGATCAAGGATTCTCCCTAGCCGAGAGGTGAGCACGTTTAAGAACGTGCCGGTGGCAACGAGCATAAAGATTGGCGCAATAGCGATATCGATTGCGGCCCCGATTGATTGCATTTGGAATTGCCTCTTCGCTGTCGGCCGATTTTTCCAGGCCAGGCGGTCATCTGGGCCGCGATTCTCATGGCAAGACGAGTGGCCGCAGATCCGCCGATGGCCCACATTTTGACATGGATCGTATTTCCCCACGGCGCCGCCGCTAGCGTGAACGCAAGGCAAGGAGCGTCGCGTCATGGGACAGGCTATTGATCAGACGAGTTTCTGCGATGCGGAACATATAGCGTTCCGGGAACGGCTGCGGCAGGAAACCCTGACGCTAAAGAAATGGTTCGACGATCGACGCTTCGATTGCGACGCGCGGCCAAACTTTGGCGTGGAGCTGGAGGGATGGCTCGTCGACCATAATTGTTTGCCGTCGCCCCAGAGCGAAGCGTTCCTTGAGGCGGCGAACGACCCCGATATCGTCGAAGAATTGTCGCAGTTCAATTTTGAAGTGAACGCGCCGCCTCAAGCCGCCGGACCGCAGACATTCTCGAATACGCAAAGCGACCTTGACGAAACGTGGCGGCGGTGTGAAATCGCCGCCGCTCAGCTCGGGCTGCGACCTGCCGCAATCGGCGTTTTGCCGACGGTTCGAGATGAAATGCTGCAGCCGGAATGGATGTCGAGAGCGAAACGCTACCATGCATTGAGCGCCGCTCTAATGGAGCGTCGTCGCGGCAAAGAACTCAAGATTTCCATCGCCGGGCGCGACAGTCTCGACTATCGCTGCAGCCATATTATGCTTGAAGCGGCGTGTACGTCCTTGCAATCGCATCTGAAGGTCACCCAAGACACCGCGGTGCGGCTATACAATGCGTCGATCGTCGCCGCTGCGCCGCTCGTGGCGGCCACCGCGAATTCGCCTTTTCTTTATGGTAAGCGGCTGTGGGAGGAAAACCGGATCCCAGCCTTCGAGCAAGCGACGGCGACGGACGCGTTTAAAGACGCGCAAGGGCGATGGGTTCGGCGGGTGACGTTAGGCACGGGATATGTCCGCCGTTCATTGCTTGAGCTGTTTCTAATGAACTTAAGCTACCCAAATTTACTGGCGGCCTTGTCGGACGATAGCGCTCGCTTGCCGCACGTGCGCCTGCATAATGGCGCCATTTGGCGGTGGGTGCGGCCGATCCTCGGCTTTAACGGCGACGGCGATCCGCATCTTCGACTTGAGCATCGGGTGATGCCGGCCGGGCCCACGATCGTCGACGCTGTCGCTAATCTCGCCCTATG
>CAYWWL010000058.1:0-9532 GCA_964461925.1 uncultured Caulobacterales bacterium
CCCTGGCAGCGGTCGCTGGTCTCGTTCAGAAAGTAGCGATTGGCCCCGACACGAACCAGCAATTTGGTTTCCGTGGCGGCTTGGATCGAATTGATCGATCGAACGTTCAGGCATGTGCGCCGTTCGCCGGTCGGCTCGTACTGCGCCAACTTCGCAGCGACCCGGTCGTCGACCCGATCGGTGATCGGACCCGTCGCGCAAGACGCCAACAGCGTCGCGCCGAGCATGGTGATAAGTGCATGTCGCATATCGAACCCCAATTGGTTACGCCCCCAGGTTTCAGGATAACCGCACGCCCGGCCAAGGCAATCTTGGAATGGCGGCCTTGGGTCTAGATGCCGAGCTTTTTCTTCAAAATTTCGTTCACAACTGCGGGATTGGCTTTGCCGCCGGTGGCTTTCATCGCCTGACCGACGAACCAACCGAAGGTTTTCGGCTTTTCCTTCACCTGCTCAACCTGGGCGGGATTCGCGGCGATGATGTCGTCGACGATCTTCTCGATCTCGCCCGTGTCGCTGACCTGTTTCAGGCCTTTTTCTTCGACGATCGTCTCTGGATCGCCGCCGGCCTCGAACATTTCCGCGAATACGTCTTTCGCGATCCGACCGGAAATCACCGAGCTCGCGATCAAGTCGATCAGCTTGCCGAGATTGGCCGCCGAGATCGGCGACTGGCCAATCTCTTTGCCGCTCTTATTGAGCGCGCCGAAGAGCTCCGTGGTCACCCAATTAGCGGCGAGCTTGCCGTCGCGGCCATTAGCGACGGTTTCGAAATAGTCCGCCTTCTCCCGATCCTGCGAGAGCACGCTGGCGTCATAAGGCGACAGGCCATAGTCCGCGACGAAGCGCTTGCGCTTCGCGTCCGGCAATTCCGGCAAGCTCGCCTTGATGTCCTCGACCCATTTCGGGTCCAGCTCCAACGGCAAGAGGTCCGGGTCCGGAAAATATCGGTAGTCGTGGGCGTCTTCTTTCGAGCGCATGGTCCGCGTGGTTCCGGTCCCGACGTCGAATAGGCGCGTCTCCTGATCGATGCTGCCGCCCGCCTCGAGCACTTCGATCTGGCGGCGCGCTTCATAATCGACCACTTGGCGGACATAGCGGATCGAATTGACGTTCTTGGTCTCGGTGCGGGTGCCGAGCGCATCGCCGGGCCGGCGAACCGACACGTTGACGTCGGCGCGCATGGAGCCCTCCTCCATATTGCCGTCGCAGGTGCCGAGATAGCGGACGATGGTGCGCAGTTTGGAGAAATACGCGCTCGCTTCCTCAGCCGAACGCATGTCCGGCTTGGAGACGATCTCCATCAACGCCACGCCGGAGCGATTTAAATCGACATAGCTTTCGTTCGGCGACAGGTCATGGATCGACTTGCCGGCGTCCTGCTCCAGGTGCAGACGCTCGACGCCGATCGTGATCACCTCCCCGTCGTCCAGCTCAACCTCGATTTCGCCTTCGCCGACGATCGGATCTTTGTACTGAGAAATCTGATAGCCTTGGGGCAGGTCAGGATAAAAGTAGTTCTTGCGGTCGAACCGCGACCAATGATTGATCTCGGCGTTAAGGCCGAAGCCGGTGCGCACCGCCTGTTCGACGCAATAGCGGTTGATCACCGGCAACATGCCGGGCATCGCCGCGTCGACGAGGCTGACGTTTTCGTTCGGGCCGGCGCCATAGGCGGCCGACGCGCCGGAGAACAGCTTCGCCTTCGACGTCACCTGAGCGTGGACCTCCAAACCGATGACCACTTCCCAATCGCCGGTCTCGCCTTGCAGCAGCTTGCGCGGTGTATCCTGCATCAACTCGTCTTTCCTAGCTCAATTCCTGCGCTCGAATTCGGCGCTCAATTCTGGTCGTCGCCGCCGCCCGGATGGACGGCTTCGGCCCGGGCGATAACGCCGCGGATCGTTCTATAAAGCAAACGCGGCGCTTGCAATTCAAGATAGTGCGTTCCCCACGACCAATGCTCATACTCGACATCGGCGCCGGCGTCGAACCGGGCGCGCAAGGCATGGGCGTCGGATTCCGCAACCAGCATATCGAGCCCGCCATGGAGGATGGTCACTGGACAAGTCAGCTCAGCCAGCCGCGCCAAAAGCGGTTCGATCTGGGGCCGACGGCCTTCCACTTCGGCCCTGGCGTTGTGGTAGTACCCCGGCAAAAGCTGGCGCAGGGGCGGATAACCGGCAAGCGGCGTGATTTTGTTGACGAATGCGCGCGGCTCGGTGACCAACATCGCCACGGTGACCACGCCGGCGATCCGATCGGGATGCTCAAGCGCGCATTTCAGCGCCAAGGCGCCGCCATACGAGACGCCGACGACGATGGTGCGCTTGCCGTCGTCGCGGTCGAACAACGGCGCGATCGCGGCGACCTGATCCTCGAAAGAGAGCACCGGCGCGCGCCGATTCGGCCCATAAGCGGGCCCGCCATAGCCGGCGCGATTGACCGCGACGACGTCGAGATCGTTCGGCGCAACGCCCATGAAGCGGGAGAACATATGCGGCCGCGACGGCGTGCCCGGGATCGCCACCACGCGCCATGGCCCGTCGGACGGCGCGATGTCCGCCTGCATCTCATACCCGCCCAGGATCGGCGCTTGATAGCGTATGCGCCGCCGTCGGCGGGCGGTTTCACCCATCATCGAGGTCCGTGCTATTCCCCGTCGACCTCGAAGACAAAGGAGGCGCCTCGATTGCGCGGATCGTGCGCCGCGGCGACGCCGTCATCGCCCGCGCTGATCGCGTGAACGTCGCCATACTGATTGGTTTGCCGCAGAACATAGCCTTTTTCCGTGAGGGCCGCCGCGACATTCTCCGAATCGTCGATCCGCCGCTCGAACAGGATAGAGTTCTTCGGCAATAATTGGTGATGGAAGCGCCCCGCCGAGACCGCCTCGTCCACCGGCATGTCGTAGTCCAAGTGGTTGACGATCGCCTGGAACACCGAGGTGAAGATGGTCGGTCCGCCGGGGGTGCCGACGACCATGGCGACGTCGTCGCCTTCCAACACCAGGCTCGGCGTCATCGACGACAGCATTCGCTTGCCTGGCGCGATGGCGTTGGCTTCTGCGCCGATGACCCCATAAAGGTTGGGCGCGCCCGGCTTGGCCGAGAAGTCGTCCATTTCGTTGTTCAACAGATAACCCGCTCCTTCGACCACGACGCCAGCGCCGAAGCTGGCGTTCAAGGTGGTGGTCACCGAAGCGGCGTTGCCGTCGCCATCGAGGACAGAGAAATGGGTCGTCTGGAAACTCTCCGCCAGACCTGGCTTCACGTCTTCAGTGACCGAGATCTCGGTGACGTTCACTTCCGCCGCACGACGAGCGATATATCCCGGCGCGGTCAAGGCGGCGGTGGGCACGTCGACATAGTCCGGATCGCCAAGATATTCGGCCCGGTCAGCGAACACCCGCTTCTCCATTTCTGCGACCAGATGGATATATTGCGGGCTGTTGTGCGCGACGCCTTCGAATGCGCCGGCCAATTCCTGCTTCATCAACAAGAGTTGCGCCAAGGCGATGCCGCCGGAGCTTGGCGGCGGGGCGCTGACGATGGTGCGATCGCCCCAGCCGAATTCCAGAGGCGCGCGCCAGATCGATTGGTAAGCGGCGAGATCGTCCATGGTGATAAGACCGCCCGCCGACGCCATGTATTCGGCGGTTATCCGAGCGGTTTCGCCGGTATAGAACTCTTCCGGTCCGAGCGTCGCGATCCGCTCTAACGTCGCCGCCAATTCAGGCTGCACCAGCAATTCGCCGGCGGCGACGTTGAAATAGTCGCTGAAATTCGTCTCATCGCCATAGAACCCGGCTTTGCGGGCGATGGCCGCCGCGAGCTTTTCAGGCGTCTCGAAGCCGTCCCGGGCGAGCGTGATCGCCGGGGCCAATAGCCGATCCCAGGGCAGCACGCCGTATTTCGCGTGGGCGTCCGCCAGGCCTCTCACCGACCCGGGCACGCCGGCGGCGAGCGGTCCGACCTGGCTCAATCGGGCGACGAATTCGCCATTCTCGTCGAGATACATGTCCCGGTCAGCCGTGCCCGGCGCCGTCTCGCGATAGTCGATAAAGTCGGTCTCGCCGTCCATATACAAAGTCATGAAACCGCCGCCGCCAATATTGCCGGCTTCCGGCAACGTGACCGCGAGGACAAAGGACGCCGCCACCGCCGCGTCGACGGCGTTGCCGCCCTCTTGCAGCACCGCGCGCGCGGCTTCAGCGGAATGAATGTCAGGCATGGCCACCGCGCCGATCCGCGGCGGCGCGGCCGGTTCGCTCGCCGCGACGATGTCGTCTTGCTCCGGCGCCGCCGCTTGCTCGCCGCCGCAAGCGGCCAACAACAGCGCCGCCGCGCCCATCGCAATCAACGCATGATGATTTCGCTTAGCCATAGGAGTCCCCGTCCTTTCGCTCAGTGATGAGTCCTTACGCTGACCACCAGTCAGCAGGTCGCGCCGCGAATCCAGCGGCGTCTTCCAACGCGTACATTCCCTTGAACAGGGTTTCTTCGTCAAATGGACGCGCCAGCAATTGCAAGCCGAGCGGCAGACCCGAAGCGTCGAGCCCCGCCGGCACCGATCCTCCCGGCAGACCGGCGAGATTGGCGGTGACGGTGAAGACGTCATTCAAATACATTTGCAGCGGGTCGGCGTTCTTCTCGCCAATCCCGAAGGCCGCGCTTGGCGTCGATGGGGTCAGGATCAGATCGACCGACTTAAACGCGTCGACGAATTCGTCAAAAATCTTTTTACGGACTTTCTGCGCACGCAGATAGTAAGCGTCGTAATAACCGGCCGACAGCACATAAGTGCCGATCAAGACCCGGCGCTTAACTTCGTCGCCGAAGCCTTCGGCCCGAGACTGTTCGTACATCGACGTGATGTCGGCGTAGTCAGCGGCGCGATGGCCGAATTTGACGCCGTCATAGCGGGCCAGGTTCGAGGACGCTTCGGCCGGCGCGACGATGTAATACACCGGCAATGCGTATTTCGTCATCGGCAGGGAAATGTCGACGATCTCGCAGCCCGCGGCGCGCAGCCAGTCGACGCCCTGGGCCCACAAGGTCTCGATCTCTTCCGGCATGCCGTCGAGGCGATATTCTTTCGGCACGCCGATCTTCAGGCCCTTCACCGATTGACCGATCGCCTTTTCATAGTCCGGAACAGGCGTGTCGATCGAGGTCGAATCTTTAGGGTCGTGCCCGGCCATGGAGCGCAACATGATCGCGGCGTCGCGCACGTCTTGCGCGAGCGGGCCGGCTTGGTCGAGGGAGGACGCGAAGGCGACGACGCCCCAGCGCGAGCACCGGCCATAGGTCGGCTTAACGCCGACCGTGCCCGTAACCGAGGCCGGTTGGCGGATCGAACCGCCGGTGTCGGTCGCGGTCGCCGCCGCGCATAGCCGCGCCGCCGTGGCGGCGGACGAGCCCCCGGACGAACCGCCCGGCGTTAAGTCGACATTGCCGCCGTCGCTGCGCCGCCATGGATTGATCACTGGTCCGAAATAACTCGTTTCATTGGACGACCCCATGGCGAATTCGTCCATATTCAGCTTACCAAGCATCACCGCCCCGTCACGCCAAAGATTGGCGGATACGGTGGACTCATAGGTCGGGGTGAAGCCTTCGAGAATGTGCGACCCGGCGGTGGACGGGACGCCCTCGGTGCAGAACAGGTCCTTGATGCCGAGCGGCACGCCTTCGAGCGGGCCAGCCTCGCCTTTGGCGATCCGTTCGTCAGCGGCCTTGGCCATGTCTTCGGCCTTGTCGGCGGTGACGGCGACGAAGGCGTTCAACGCCTTGGCAGCTTCAATCCGGTCGAGATAACCGCGGGTCGCCTCCAGCGAGCTGACGGATTTCGATTTCAGGGCGTCGCGCAATTGCGCGAGGGTCATGTTCGCGAGATCCGACATCGACTACTCCACCACTTTCGGCACGACGAAGAAATTATCATCCGTCTTCGGCGCATTCTGCACCACATTGTCGGGCTGCGAGCCGCCGGTCGGCCCGTCGAGAACGACGTCCTCGCGCATCGGCAGGGCCACTTCGACGGTGGAGGTCATCGCGTCGACGCCCTCGACGTCGACTTCGTTCAATTGCTCGATCCACGCCAAAATGCCGGAGAGCTCTTCCGCGAGCGGTTCAAGGCGCTCTTCCGGCACGGCGATGCGCGCCAGTTTCGCGACCTTTCGGACGGTTTCTTTATCGACGGACATGTCAACCTTTGATGAAGTGAGGCGGGACGCGCCCGCCGAGGGCCAATCTAGCCTCGTTGCGTATCAACGCCCTGGATCGAGCGCAAGCCTCGTGCGGCGGATCCGGCCTATTGCCGCGCCGATGGGGAAGACGAGTACTCAATTAGCGCCTCGGCGCGCCGGATCGCCTCGTCCGGCCGCATGGTGTTGCGCTCGGTGAGCGCCTCAAGGGCCGCCGCGAACGCGTCGCCGCCATGGGCCGCGGCCAATCTAAAGAACAGGGCCGAATCATACCCGCCGTCGGCTTCGGCGAGGGCGATAAATTCGCGCCAAAAACCGAAGACGCCATTCGGGTGAGCGCTCGCCGCCAATTGGTTCAAGACCTGGCCGCAGGCGTAAGCCGCCTCGTAATTGCCGAGGCGCTCTTGGCTCAACAGCGACACCCCGACCAATTCCTGGGCGCACTCATCGCGCGCGCGCTGCAGGTCGCGATAGACGTCTTCAGCCGTCCAAAGCCCGATCCGCCGCAACACCGCCGCCGCTAAGGCGTTGGCGCCGCCCTCGTGGATCCAATTCGGCACATTGTCATGCAATGGGCGCGCTTCGGTCTGCCAGAGATGGCCCGCTTCGTGAGCGACGCCGCGATGGAGAATGTCGAGGGCAAAGCCGGAACGGGTCTCCCACGCTCTGCCTTCCAGGGCCATGCGAAACTGCCCCGGCAGCGCGTCGCCATGAAACGCCGCCTGACCGGACGCCCCATCGGGGTTATAGGTGAGAAAAAAATTCGGCGTCGTCGCCAATCCGCCGCCAAATCCGGCTGCGTACGCCGCGATCACCTCGCGCGAGAACGCCAGTGCTTCCTCGCGCAGCCATTGCGGCGCGTCTGGATCAACGGCGCTGACCAAATCCGAGGACACGTCGCTTGGCGGCGGCCCCACCAGCACGAAGGCCGGATTGTCGAACGGACTGGTCCAGTTTTCGAATCGTGCGCCTGTCGCGCCGAAAGCGGTGACGCGACCGCCATAGCCCGGCGTGATGGTGAAGCGCGCCGGCATCCGCCGTCCGCCTGGCCACCACGGATGGAAGTGACCGGTGAAAATCAAATCCCCGTCCGCGCCGATTTTCGTGAAGGCCTCATAAGTGCGCGGCAACACGATCTGCGCGCTCGCCACGTCGAAGGTCAAACGCTCGAACGACTGCGTCAGGTTGATCGACTGCGCCACGTCGCGGCCATCCAATTCGATGATTTCGATTCCCGCCTGGCGCGGCCGCCAATGGCGCTGGCGCATGCCGGCGAGATGCGGACCGAGATCGAGGGACGCCATTGGGCGTGGCAATTGGTACTCAAGCCGCCAAATCTGCGGGCCGGCGTCGACGGCGATCTTGGTCAGCGCAACCTGCACTTCGCCCCGCGACGCAGCGCCCCCCGACGCAGCAACGGCGCTCGGCGCCGCGCGTCGTTCAGCGACGTCCGCGAACAGCCCCGCCAACATGGCGACGACACCGACGGCGCGTCGCGCAATGGTTCCGCCCTGTTGCATCATTTTCTCGTTCGCCCTCCGGCGCATGCTATGGTGGCCCAATGAGCGAAGAATTTGAACATGCAGCCGCGGCTTTTGGGTCACGCGGCGCGCTTTTAGGACTCGATTTAGGGGATAAAACCATCGGCGTCGCAACCTGCGACCCTAACCGCATGGTCGCCACCCCAGTGGAGACCATTCCGCGGCGCAAACTCACCCAAGACGCCGAACGCTTGAAATCCCTTGCTGACGAGCGTCAAGCGGTCGGCCTGGTGATTGGCATGCCATTGAATATGGACGGCAGCGAAGGCAAACGGGCGCAATCCACGCGCTCATTGTCGAAGCATATCCAGCGCATAACGGAATTGCCGGTGGCGTTCTGGGATGAAAGACTGTCCACCGTCGCAATGGAGCGAGAATTGATCAAATTCGACGTCAGCCGTTCGAAACGCGCGCAGCAGATCGACGCGTCGGCGGCGATGTTCATTCTTCAAGGCGCGATCGATCGATTGCGCGCCTTATCGGATCGGGAGGGGGCCTAATATCATGCCGTTAAAAACCATCGTCTCAGGCTTATTGCTGTTCACCGGCGTTTTTCATCTTTATGTGGCGTTTTTCGCCAGCAACGCCGATCTGACGACGCCGCTCGCCTTGTTCGGCATCTTGTATACAGGCCTTGGCGCATGGACCTGGAATGGCGGCCGGTCGTCGGTCCTATCGGCGGTCTTTACGTGCGGGCTTGGCCTCGGCCTTGGCGGCGTCAGCTATTTGCAGAATGGCGGACCATGGACCCTGCCGGCGATGTTCGCCATCGACATTGTGATCATCATCGCCGGCGGCCTTTGGTTGAAAGCGAACAAGGCCTGAGGTCGGCGCCGGTTTCACAAACGAATAATTGGGGGCGAGTTTCGTCTTTGGCGATTGCGCTCGTGCGCAGTCGGACCTAAAACCATGCGCCATGGAAAACGGTATCCGTCCAGCGCCGCCCCCTGACGGCTTCAACGCCCGCGGCCTGATCAGCGTCGACGATCTTTCGATCGGCGATCTCCGTTACATTTTGCAGCTCACGGACTACTACGCCGGCTATTTGAAGATGGGCGCGCGGCCTGCTCAGCGCCTCGCCGGCAAGACCCAGATCAATCTATTCTTCGAAGATTCAACGCGCACCAATCTCTCGTTCGAGCTGGCGGGCAAAAAACTCGGCGCCGACGTCATCAATGTCCCAGTCGCGGCCTCGTCAGTGAACAAGAACGAAGGCCTCGTCGACACTGCCCAGACCCTCGCCGCCATGGGCGCGCACGTGATGATCATTCGGCATCGGCAGCCTGGCGTGCACCAAGAATTGGTCGACAGACTGCAGTGCCCGGTGATCAATGCTGGCGACGGCGTGCGCGAACATCCGACCCAAGCAATCCTCGACGCGGCGACGATCCAATCGGCGATCGGCGGCTTTGAAGGCAAGACCATCGCCATATGCGGCGACGTCAAACACTCCCGGGTGGCGGGGTCTGATGCGCGATTGTTCGCGCGCCTCGGCGCGTCGGTTCGATTTGTCGGCCCGGCCTCGCTGATGCCCGCCGACGATGATACGACCTCAATCCCACGCTTCGACTCGCTGCGCGACGGCCTTGCCGGGGTCGACATCGTGATGGGCTTGCGGATGCAATTTGAACGCATGGAGAACGACGCCGAGCGCGACGCGGCGGCGGCGGATTATTTCAATACGTTCGGCCTAACCCATGACACGTTGGCGTACGCCAAGCCGGACGCATTCGTCATGCACCCCGGCCCGATGAATCGCGGCGTGGAGATCGACGGCACCATCG
>CAYWWL010000059.1:0-2735 GCA_964461925.1 uncultured Caulobacterales bacterium
GAAATTCAACGGACTGACGCCGCTAGACGGCGCGCGCTGCAAGGGAAATCAAATGTCATTTGAAGGTATGATTGCGTATACCAATGCGCTTGTTTGGGGCTCAAACGATATTCCCTATCCGCCAGTCCTGTTGCTGCTGCTTTTGACAGGTCTTTATCTGACAGTACGGCTCGGCTTCATGCCGATCCTACGCTTGCCATACGCGTTCGGCGAACTTTTGCGCAAGCGCGACAACAAAGACGAAGAAGGCGACGTGTCCCCCTTCGGTGCGTTGATGACGGCGCTGTCGTCCACCATCGGCACCGGCAATATCGCGGGCGTCGCCGTGGCGATCGCGATTGGCGGGCCAGGCGCGGTGTTTTGGATGTGGGTGACCGCGCTGGTTGGCATGGCCTCCAAGTTCGCAGAAGGCGTGTTGGCGGTTCAGTTCCGGGAAGTCGACGGCGAAGGACGCCATGTCGGCGGTCCGATGTATTACATCAAGAACGGCATGGGATCCGGATGGGCGTGGCTTGGCTTCTTGTTCGCCCTGTTCGGCATTCTCGCGTCGTGGGGCACCGGGGCGTCGATCCAAGCGAACTCCATCGCCGACGCCCTCAATCAAACCTATGGCGTCGTGCCGTGGCTGACGGGCTTGGTGTTGGCGGCCGGCGCCGGCGCGGTGATCCTCGGCGGCATCAAACGGATCGCGACCGTAGCGTCGGGCCTCGTGCCCGCAATGGCGGCAGGCTATTTGATTGCCGGCCTCATCGTCATTGGACTGAACATTGACGCCGTGCCCGCGGCGTTTGGCATGATCGTCAGCAATGCCTTCGGCTTCGACGCGGCGAAGGGCGGCTTCGTCGGCGGTCTGCTTCTCCTGGCGATGCAAAAGGGCGTCGCGCGGGGCATCTTCTCGAACGAAGCGGGGCAGGGCTCGGCGCCAATCGCGCACGCCGCCGCGAAGAACGACGATCCCGTCAATCAGGGCATCGTCGCGATGCTCGGCACTTTTATCGACACCATCGTCGTGTGTTCGATCACCGCTTTGGTGATTATCACGGCGGGCATTATACCTGAAAGCTGCGCGCCGTTTGTCCGCGAGTCCCTGGTGAGCTTGCCGGCGGGCTGCGAAACTGGCGCGCCACTGACCGTCGCCGCATTTGAAAACAGCTTGCCTGGCATCGGACAACATATCGTCGCTATCGGTCTTGCGGTGTTTGGCTTCACTACCATTCTGGGCTGGAGCTATTATGGCGAGCGTTGCGCTGAGTACCTGTTCGGCGAAAAAGCCGTTGTCCCATTCCGCTTCAGCTGGATCGTTGTCGTCTTCGGCGGCGCCAGCGTCTTGATGGCCGAAGAAGGCGGCGCCGTCGTCGACGTGGTGAGCTTGTTCTGGCTCGTCGCCGATACGCTAACCGGCTTGATGGCCGCGCCAAACCTTATCGCGCTGTTGGCATTGTCGCCGCTTGTCGCGAAAATGACGAAGGATTACTTCGCCGCGCAAAAATAGCGCGGCGTCACCGCTTCAAATTTTTTGCGACCGCGTTAAAAACGGTCGGCGAATATGGTAAAGGTCGAGCCATGTGTAGAGTGGCGTCAAAGTCGACAATCTTTGCGACGGCGATTCTCGTTGCGGGCGTTTCCCATAACGCTGCGGCGGAATCCCAAGATCATGTCGGGCTTTATGCGCGTGTCGGCGTTGGCGGGATCGCCGCTGGCGATCTCGACCAGTCGATCACGCATGATCCCCGGGTCGCCAGCATAGTCACGCCCCCGAATGAGCAGACGACAAGCTTCTCCGCCGGACCGAGCGCGTCCTTTGCGCTTGGGTTCATGTATGAAGCGGGCACACGAACCGAACTAGAATATCGCTACGCAGATTTGTCCGTAGACGAAGTCTTGCGCTTCGGTGGTTTTGATCCTGTTGAGGGAGAGCTTGGACCGACCCCGATAGCGCCTGGCGACGACGCCTCGGCGCATTTCCTCATCTCCAACATCTATTATGACGTCGCTGAGATCGGGGGCGTGACCGCCTATATCGCCGCGGGCGTGGGCGGCGGCTTCTTCAAAGACGCATTCGGCGCGCGGGACGCAGCCTTGGCGTATCAAGGCAAGGCGGGCCTTTCGACCCGTTTGGCCGATAAATTCTATGTCGACGTGGAATACATCTATACCCGCACCGGCGAATTGGCCTTTGGCTCTGACGCCTTGAAAAATCCCGAGGATTTGCCATCTGGCGAGCCAGGAACGTTGCCGCCGCTGTTTGACGGCGATGAGTTTCAGTCCTCGAGCGTATTTGTCGCGCTCCGGGCGCCGTTTTAGCAGATCCACGCCGCCCCGCTCTCTTTTCCCCCGCTCGGAAATGCTCTAGGAGGTCTCGCGACTGAGCGCGCCCCTGCGCCGTAAGAGGAGATGAGAAATGGCCCGCAACAAAATTGCGTTGATCGGATCCGGCATGATTGGCGGCACGCTCGCCCACATCGCCGCCCAAAAAGAGCTTGGCGACGTTGTCCTGTTCGATATCGCTGAAGGCATGCCGGAAGGCAAAGCGCTGGATATCGCGGAAAGCTCGCCCGTCGACGGCTATGACAGCGCCCTCAGCGGCACCCAAGATTACGCCGCCATCGCTGGCGCGGACGTGTGCATCGTCACCGCTGGCGTGCCGCGCAAGCCAGGCATGAGCCGCGACGATCTGGTCGGCATCAACCTCAAAGTGATGAAGTCGGTGGGCGAAGGCATCGCGAAATACGCGC
>CAYWWL010000059.1:2770-9487 GCA_964461925.1 uncultured Caulobacterales bacterium
GACGCCATCGTCTGGGCGCTGCAGAAATTTTGCGGCCTGCCGACCAATAAGGTCGTTGGCATGGCTGGGATCCTCGATTCCGCGCGGTTCCGTTACTTCCTCGCTGACGAGTTCAACGTTTCGGTTGAAAGCGTGACGGCGTTCGTCCTTGGCGGTCATGGCGACACCATGGTTCCGCTGGAGCGTTACTCCACCGTCGCCGGCATCCCGCTGCCGGATCTGGTGAAGATGGGCTGGACCAGCCAAGACAAGATCGACGCGATCATCGAGCGTACGCGTAAGGGCGGCGGCGAAATCGTCGCGCTTCTGAAAACCGGATCGGCGTATTATGCGCCGGCCGCGTCGGCGATCCAGATGGCGGAAAGCTATCTCAAAGACAAAAAACTCGTGGTCCCGTGCGCCGCGCATTTGACTGGTCAATACGGCCTTGACGGCATGTATGTCGGCGTACCGGTGGTGATCGGCGCCGAAGGCGTCGAGCGCATCGTTGAGGTTGATTTCACCGAGCCGGAAAAGGCGATGTTCGACCATTCCGTCGATGCGGTGAAAGAATTGATCGAAGCTTGCGTGAAACTTGAGCCAAGCCTCGGCTAGCGCTCTCTCGGGAACGTGAGATGTATCCCGGACGTAATTTTGCTAAGGCCTCTTCATCACCAGTGAAGAGGCCTTTTTCATGAAACTGACTGCTTTTGTCGCGGCGATCGCCGCCGTCTTCGCCAGCGCGTCCGCGCACGCTGAAACCGCTAAGGCAGACGCGGTTCAAGCCGCCAATCTCGGCCCCGCTGTCGGCGAGGCCATCCCCCACACATTGGAAATTCAATCGGTGAACGGATATGTCAGGGATTTTGACACGCTAAAGGGCGATGCCGGCATGGCGCTCTATTTCGTGCGGTCGGTGGACTGGTGCCCATATTGCAAAACCCAAGCGACGGATGTCAGCAAAAAACTCAAAGAGTTCGAGAAGCGCGGGCTGTCGGTCGTTTTCGTCAGCTATGATTCTGTCGAAAAGCAGCGTAAATTCGTTCAGATGACGGATTTTAAACCGACCTTGCTGTCAGATCGAAAGATCGACGTGATCAATGCTTTCGGGATCCGCAATGAAACTGCCGAAGAAGGAACGCGTTTTTATGGCATTCCGCATCCGTCGGTCTTTTTGTTCGACGCAGATGGCGTCCTTCGCGCGAAGTTCTACGAAGACGATTTCTTGACCAATAAGAAAAGCTATCGCAATCGGCCGGAGATCGACTTGGTGCTCGAGGGCGCTGACGCCTGGCTAGATAGCGCGGAAAGTTAGGTCGGGCGAAGGCGCGGCGGACGCCGCCGCGCCGCGACAACTAGCAATAATATTGTCCGTAGCGGCTATAATAATCGCCGCCAAACGTGTCCGCAGGGTAGGCGCCAATGCTCTTGTGGTAGCGTTTCACGCCCTGAAAGCCGTGGGTGACGAGCGGCCGCCGGCGGAAGCAGTTCCGGTGGATAACAACCGTCTTCTCTTTTTTCACGATCACCCGAGGACCCTCCGCCATCAGGGTCTTTTTCTTGGGCGATGGCGATCCGCGCGTCACTGAGACGCCGTTTTCGGTGGCGGTGATCGCTTGCGACTTGTACGCCGGGGCATCGGCGTTTTCATCGGTCTCGTCGGCCGCCACGACGTCGACCTCGGTTTTCTCGCCGCCGCGCCATAGCGTCTGCGCGTGAGCGGCGCTGGCGACGATCATCAGGCTAAGGCAAAATCCAGCGACGACGCATCGGTTGACGCTCATTGAACCCTCCACAGGCAACGTTCATTTCGTTACCGGAAGTTTGCCTGTAGCGTCCGCATGGCGCAATGGCGGAGCAGCTATGGTTTTGTTTTTCGTAACGAAAAAATGCCATGAAGACCTCGCATGTGGGGCGTTCGCATGGGGCGACTCCCGCGACAAACGAATTTTAACGTTCCCAGGTCGGCGATGGCAAAACCCAAGCTCCTCTTCGTATCGCCGCAATTCTTGTTTCCGATGGACGCCGGCGGGAAGATCCGTACAGCCAATATTTTGAAGCGACTGAAAGGCGGCGCCTTCGAGGTCACGCTCGCGGCGCCGACCACGGCGACGCAATTGGAGACCCACCGATCATCGATCGATGCGATCTGCGATCGGTATGTCTATTGGGCGCCGAGCCGAAGCGGTTCAAAGGCTATGCGCTTTATCGGATCATTGGCGAGCGCGCTGCCAATGAGCGTATGGACCGACGCGACGACTGACGCGAAAGCGGCCATTTCGGCCGCCCATGACGACGGGCCTGACCTTGTCGTCTTCGACTACGTGCACTCCGCGTCGCTCGCGCCTGAGGATGCGCCCGGCGCCAAACGGATCATGTTCGCGCACAATGTCGAAACGGAAATACTTCGTCGGCAGAGGGATTTGGCTGGCGGCGCGATGAAAGCGGCGTTCGCGCTAGAAGCGGCGAAAATGGCCCAATTCGAAAAGAGCGTCGCCGCGCGGATGGACGCGGTGATCGCGGTGTCGGAGCGCGACGCCGTCGCCTTCGCTCAAGATTTTGGCGCGCGGCGGGCGGTCCCAATTCCCACGGGCGTCGATCTCGACTTTTTCGAATACGCGCCGCCGCCCCAATCCGCTGACGTGGTCTTTATGGGCAGTATGGATTGGCGACCGAACGTCGATGGCGTGATTTGGTTTCTGGAGAATGTGTGGCCGGCCGTGCGCACCGCTCGGCCCGACGCAACCTTTCGGATCATTGGTAAGAACCCGCCGCCGCAGCTTGAGGCTATGGCGGCGGCGAGCGGTTGCAGCGTGACTGGCTTCGTCGACGACGTGCGCGATTACGCCCGGGCCGCGGCGTTCGTCACGCCGCTTCTCGCCGGCGGGGGCACGCGCATTAAAGTATTTGAGGCCATGGCCCTGGGCGCGCCGGTCGTCTCGACGGGCCTCGGAGTCGAAGGGCTCGAATTGAGCCCCGGCGTCGAATATCTAGAGGCGAACGCCCCAAAAGAGTTCGCGGAATCCGTTATCGCGCTGCTGGGCGACCATGAATTGCGGTTGCGCTTAGCGGAAACCGCGCGCCGTCGTGTCGAAGACCGCCACAGCCAAGACCATGCGGCGCGGGTTTTTGAGCGCCATTGCCTGGATGTCGTCGAGGGTGTGCGCTAGATAAAGCGCCATGACGACTACCTTAGAAACTGAACGCCTTGTTCTGAGGCCGCTTGCGGCGTCGGACACCGAAGCGCATTGCGCGATGATGGGCGAACAAGCGGTGGCGCAGTTTCTGACTGCCGACGGCAAAGCCCAGTCAAAACCAACGGCCTGGCGCGGTTATGCGAGCATGTTGGGACATTGGGAGATCCGTGGCTTCGGCATGTTCTCGGTGTTTGAGAAAGACACGGGCGATTGGGTCGGCAGGGTCGGGCCGTGGATGCCAGAGGGATGGCCGGGACTAGAATGCGGTTGGGCGATCATTGCTGAGCGATGGGGGCGGGGATACGCCGCGGAAGCCGCAGTGAGATCGATCCAATGGACATTCGACCGTTTCCCCGATCTTGACCGCATTATCTCGGTGATTGATCCGAACAACGCGAACAGCCAAGCCGTCGCTCGAAAAATCGGCGAGGCCAATACTGGGGACATTTTTCTCTATGAAGAAACCGTGCGGCTCGACATTTGGGCGACGGGTCGCCAAGAATTTCTAAATCGTTGGGACTAGGCGCGACCGCGCGCCAACCCGCGGACACAGTATGAGGGGATTTGATCGATGACCTATTCACGCAAGCTGATGCGGGCGATCGCCGTCGCCGTTTTCGGCGTTTCGATGATCGGCGCCGCCTATGCCGAGGCGGCGGGGCCCGCATTGACGACGGCGCAGGAAAAAACCGTCGACGACCTTATTGATCGCGCGCTCGAGGATGATCTCGCGTGGGACGTCTTGGAAAGCCTGACCACGGAGATTGGCCCTCGCTTGGCCGGATCCGATCAGGAAACGCGCGCCCGCGAATGGGGCGCGGCGAAACTAAAATCGCTTGGCTTCAATAATGTCCGTATAGAAACATTTGAGCTTCCTTATTGGGAGCGTCGAAAAGAGGTGGGCGCGATCGTCTCGCCTTATCCTCAGCCGTTGGCGCTGACGGCGTTGGGCAATTCCGTTTCAACCCCGGAAGGCGGCGTTGAGGCGGAGGTCGTGCGCTTCGCCTCTCTGGTGGATCTTCAAGACGCGCCGATGACGGGGCTTGAAGGCAAGATCGTTTTTGTGGACGAGCCAATGACTCGCACCATGGACGGGTCGGGTTACGGCCCCGCTGTGGCGAAACGTTCCGGCGCGGCGAATGAAGCGGGCAAGCGCGGCGCGGTCGCGGCGATCATTCGCTCCGTCGGCACCGACAGCCATCGCATGCCGCACACCGGGGGCATGCGGTACGCCGAAGGCGTCGCCAAAAAGCCGATCGCAGCCTTGTCGATCCCAGACGCGGATCAGCTGGCGCGGGCGATAGAGATCGCGAATAGCACCGGCGCCGGTCCGGTCAAGGTCTCCCTCGATATCCAAACGACGGCGCGCAATAGAGCTGTTTCAGGCAACGTTATCGGCGAAATTCCCGGGCAAACGGACGAATTGATCGTGATTGGCGGCCATCTGGACAGCTGGGACCTTGGAACGGGCGCTGTCGACGACGGCGCTGGCGTCGCTATCACAGTGGCCGCGGCGAAATTGATCGACGCGTTGCGCGGCAAGCCGAAGCGGACGATCCGCGTCGTTATGTGGGGATCGGAAGAAGTCGGCCTTTATGGCGCGCGGGCCTACGCGAACGCCCATGCCGACGAACTTGACCGCCATGTCTTGGCGTCGGAATCCGACTTCGGCGCAGGTCGCGTCTGGCAATTCCAGACCCGATTCGGCGAGACGTCATTGCCGAAAGGCGCGGTGATGGCGCGGCATATGGCGCGGATTGGCGTCAATCTTGGCGACAACAAAGCCTTTGGCGGACCCGATGCGACGCCGTTGCGATTGGCGGGCGTCCCTGTTGTCAGCCTTCGCCAGGATGGAACGGATTATTTCGACCTTCACCATACGCCGGACGACACCCTCGATAAGGTCGATCCGGAAGCGCTTCGGCAGAATGTCGCCGCTTGGGCGGCGATGGTGTATATGGCCTCCGAAATGACGGGCGGCTTTAGGGAGTAATTCGTGCGCTGCGTTTATCGATAGACTATCGAGCGCGTGCAGTAGAGACAGCTGATTGGGGAGCTAAATGATGCTGACACGAGTACTTGCGATAGCGGCGGCGACGGGGTTGTTGGCCTGCACCGCCTCGCCGAACGAACAGTCCTTGACGGCGCCCGAGGCGCCAGGCGGCGCGATCGTCGCTAAGCCGATGCCGTCAGCGCCGTTGAATTTGTCGGTTGCGCCGAAAAGAATCGTATTCGCATCGTGTGCGCATCAGAACGAAGATCAGTCGATCTGGCGACAAGTCGCTGCGGAGGACGCCGATCTCGTTCTATATATTGGCGACAATGTTTATGGCGACGTTCGCTCCAATGACCCTTCCTTGCCGGAACTAAAGGCCGCTTATATGCGGCTCGCCCAAAGCGAACCCTTCGCGGCCGTGCGCGAAGCCGCGCCGATGCTCACGGTATGGGACGACCATGATTATGGCCTGAACGACGCTGGCGGCGACTATGTCCACCGCGAAGCGTCCGAGGCGCTTTTCCATCATGTCTGGGCGACGCCGTCGGACGATCCGCGTCGCGACCGGCCCGGCGTATATGGCGCGTGGTATTTCGGCGCCCAAGGCGAGCGCCTGCAGTTGATCGTGTTGGACACGCGATATTTCCGCTCGCCGCTCAAAAAGACCGATGACTATGGCGCAAAGGGCAAGGAACGGTACGTGCCGGACAACGACGCGACCAAGACCATGCTTGGGGCGGCGCAATGGGCTTGGCTCAAGGAAGAATTGAAGAAGCCGGCGCAGATGCGGATTATCGTCAGCTCGGTTCAAGTTCTCGCCGATGGCCATGGCTGGGAGGCGTGGAAGCAACTGCCGGCCGAACGTGAAAAGCTCTACCAGGTCATTCGGGACGCAGGCATTGACGAGATCGTCTTTCTCACTGGCGATCGCCACGCTGCGGGCTATTACGAAAAGACGGTCGACGGGCTCTCTATCGTGGAAGTGACGAGTTCCTCGCTCAACCTGCCGGGCTCGCGGTGGCGCGAAGCCAGCGGCGAGACTTATGTCGAGCCTGGCCCAAATCGTATGGGCGGCATGATTTACGACGCGAATTACGGCGTGATCGATCTCGATATGGCGTCACGAAAAATGCAGATTTCCGTGCGCGGCGAAGATGGCGAGATCATTGTGCCAGACGGGATCGACGAACATTTCCATGGACTGACCGCCGTTCAATAAGAGCGCGCATGAAAAACGCCGGGCAGCGAGGCTGCCCGGCGTTTTTCATCAAGACGTTTCGCGTCAGCCTATTTGCCGCCGCGTTTCGCCTTGTGATCAACTTTCTCGGCGATCCGAGCCGACTTACCGCGGCGACCGCGCAAATAGTAAAGCTTAGCGCGACGCACTTTACCGCGGCGGACCACTTGAATGGAGTCCACCAAAGGTGAGTAGATCGGGAACACCCGCTCGACGCCTTCGCCAAAGGAGATTTTGCGAACGGTGAAGCTCTCGTTCAGGCCCTTGCCGCCGCGCGCGATGCAGACGCCTTCATAGGCCTGCAGGCG
>CAYWWL010000060.1:0-9483 GCA_964461925.1 uncultured Caulobacterales bacterium
GTCGTTAGCGCGAGTGGCTACGCGCTTCGATTACGGCCATCCCTGGGGAATTTAAAATGAAAACCACGCAAAAGAATTTTTCGCTCGGCGCAATCGTCGCTTCGCTTTTTCTCTTATCCGGCGTGTCCACGTCGCATGCAGCGCCGGTCGTGTTCTGCAACACAACGCCGCCAGCGCCAGGCATTGATCTCGTCAATGACGGCTGCATTTCCGGCACCGGCAATGCTTATCCGGGCGGCGGCGACGGCGTCTATAGCAATGCCGGCGGCGGCGATCCGGAATCCGCCGTCGAAGCGGCGATCTTGGCGGCGACGGGCGTCAGCGCCGATATCTCCCTTTACGGCAAGTCCGACGTTAATCCGGGTCTGTTTTCAATCACCGGCGCAGGCGGCCAATCAGGGTCCTGGGACGTTCTCGATGACAACGTCCAAATCGCTTACATCACGGTGAAAGCGGCGAATTCGTTTGCGCTTTACGCCGTCAACGGCGCGAATAGCGGGGTTTGGACGACCCTGGGCATTCTTAACAATGGCGGGTCACAACCAAACGTTTCCCACATCAGCTTTTGGACGATCGCCGGCTCGAGCGTCATCCCTGTCCCCGCGGCATTGCCATTATTCATGACGGCGCTGGCGGGCCTTGGGCTTTACCGCCGCAAACGCCCATCAGCCTAATCACAAGGGCAGTTACACCAATCGAGAAAGCCCGCTTTTAGCGGGCTTTTTTTGGCCCTACGATTTCGCTCGATCGATCGCTTCGTTGATCAACCGCTTGGCCGTATCGACATCCTGCCAGCCGCCGAGCTTCACCCATTTACCAGGCTCCAAATCCTTGTAATGCTCAAAGAAGTGGCCAATTTGCTGAAGCGTGATTTCCGGCAGGTCGGAATAATTTTTCACCATGTCGTAGCGACGCGTGAGGTGCGCAGATGGAACAGCGAGGATTTTCTCGTCGAGGCCGGAATTGTCCTCCATCAGCATCACGCCGATTGGCCGCGCATTGATAACGCAGCCCGGCACCAGGGGACGCGTGTTGCACACCAATACATCGATTGGATCGCCATCGTCAGAAAGGGTATGCGGGACGAAGCCGTAATTTCCTGGATACGTCATCGGCGTGTAGAGGAAGCGATCGACGATCAAGGCGCCCGCCGCTTTGTCCATCTCGTATTTGATCGGTTGACCGCCTACCGGCACTTCGATGATCACATTGACATCTTCTGGGGGATTGTCGCCGATGGTAATCGCGTCAATGCGCATGATCTAACTCCTCTTTTCGCACCTGCGGCATAAGCGAGCCGGCGGGCCAATGCAATGGCGCTTTAATTCGCGGCACAGGGCTTGGCGGACTGTCTGATATTTGATCTAGTCGCAGTGTCGGGAGAAATGGGCAATCCATCGTTACGACATTTTGGTCGCTCTCAACCTGCTTTGGCGGGCGGGGAGGCTCATTCAGGGGATCAGGCGGTCGACTTGACACCGCCGCGGTTTGAGTTGGCGGGGACATGTTCCTTCTTAGGATATTGAGAAATGTAATCTTCGGGATCCCCGCGGTATTGTGGGCGATCATCGTCGAAGCGGTCAGCGTCGTAAGCCATCGCGAGAGTTGGCTTTTGTTGCTTGGCTATCTCATTCCGCCAGCGCTGTTCATCTGGCTGTTCTACGGTGGCAATTTCGTTACGGCGATCAGCCAATTCACCGATGAATTCTTCCTGAATGACATCACGTTATGGGCGGGCCTGTTGGTCGGCTACTTCCTCATTCGCTGGATGCAGCGCTACGTGGATGTCGAGGCGAACCGTCCAACCTGGAGTCACGCCAAGCGCATTACCGGAAGCGACAGCTTCGATGGGGCGGTCTTCGGCGTCGGCGGCGTCGGCAAGTCCACGCTATTGGAGATACTGGCCTACGACCATCAACGCACCCAGATTTTCAATTTTCGCAAATCGCCCGATCTCGGCGAAATGGACGCCGTGACCCGGAACGTCTTTGAAGGCGAATTGCACATTGGCGACGTGGTCCAAGATTACGCGATCACCGGCGTCGCAACCCCTTTCAAAGTGTCGTATGACCGCACCCTCTACGACATGCCTGGCCAGGGCTTCCTAGAAGGCGCCTGGAAAACGCGCATGAAGCTTCTCGGTCAGCATGATCGGGTAATGATCGTGAATTGCATGAGCTACGGCTATAGTGGATCCATTCGCAAGCTGAGCGACGCCGAATTGGCGAGTTATGGCGACGACCCGGCGCCAGCGTTCACCGAGAAAATGCGCCACGAGGAAATCGAGGCGCTAGGGCAAATTCTAGAGCATGCGAAGGAGTGGAAGCGGTCCTCAAAACGCAAGGTCGTCTTCGTCAACCTCGTCAATATGGCTGGATATTGGTGGCCCGAACGCGAGGCGGTCGAACGCCATTATCGCGGCAAAGCATTTCTTGAACTCGCCAATGCATTTAAGCATGCGATAGAAACCGAGCGCAAAGGCAAGCTATTCTACTATCCGTTCGTGCCGGTTAGCCTCCTATTTGGCGACATGGCGCACAATTATCTTCCGAGTCCCGACGGCCATGGCAAGCGCGTGCTCTATCGCGTCAACAAAACGCACAAGGAGGACGTTTTGAAGATGACGCAGCCGATACCCGGCGCTGTTCGTTGGCAATTATTCCGGAACGCTTGGCCGCGGCAGGATGAGCTCTTCTCCGACACGCTGGAGGGCAAACAATGACGGAGACCTCTGGTCGCTTAATTTCCGCCCTTGCAGACGCGCTCGCTGCCCAGGAAGATCGCGTCGAGAAGATCGTCGCCGCACGCGGCCGGATCCGAATCGAGATGTTCATCGTCTGCCTGGTGGTTTTCAGCGCCGGCGCTGCGGCTTTAGGCGCGACCCTTGGCGGTCACGCCCTTGCGCAAAATTTAATGTCCGTCGCGGCTGTCGTCTTACCAATTGGAATCGCCCGTTTCGCATATATTCTCGGGAAATCTGAAGAGCTCCGCGTCGAGTATGTCCATATTGCCGAGACTCTCGGTCCCTTGCGCGTGCTCGCTGAGGACGCCAGAATGGATGAGCGAGAAAGTAAGCATGTCTACGCCCATCTGAACGCCATTGACGCGTATTACGCTGACGACAGGTCATAATCATGCGGACATTTCTGGTTAGTCTTTGCGCGACGCTTCTGACGTCGTGCGCGATGGCGATTGACGGCGTCGCCCCGATGCCGCCCGACGTCCACGCCATTGACGACGAAGTGCGCCGCCAGATGGCGCGCGAAGACGTCAAAGGGTTGGCTCTCGCCATCATCCAGGACGGCGCTGTGGTTCATCTTGCGACTTTCGGCCATCGCAATGTGGAGAAATCGCTTCCCCTGGAGCCGGATACGGTGATGTATGGCGCTTCGTTCACGAAGACGGCGTTCGCCTATATGACCTTGCAGCTGGTCGACGAAGGCAAGATAGACCTAGATCGGCCAATCGCGGACTATTTGGCGAAACCGATTCCATCATACGAAAATTACGAAGACCTCGAAGGCGACGAGCGCTGGCGCCGCCTAACGCCGCGACACGTCCTCACTCATTCAACAGGCTTTCACAATTTTAGATGGCTCGAGGACGATCGGGTCTTGCGATTCCATTTCGAGCCCGGAGAGCGTTACGCCTACTCCGGCGAAGGATTTTATCTTTTGCAGTTCCTGATGGAGGAAGCGCTCGGCCTCGACGTCAAAGCGGAAATGCAGCGCCGTATTTTCGATCGGTTCGGCATGCCGAACACCAGCATGCAATGGCGTGAAGACTTCGCAGAGAACCTCGCCGACGGCTACCGCATCGACGGCAGCTTCGAACCCCATGACGAACGCAGCAATGTCAGCGCGGCGGGCTCCATGGACACCACCATTCGCGACCAGGCCGCGCTCTGGGCGGGGATGGCAAAGGGCGAAGGGATATCGCGCAAAGCCCGGAACGAATTCATCCGCCCACAGCGGACAATCAGCACCAAAGGTCAATTTCCACCGCTTTGGGAGACATACGATCCGCGCGGCCCCGCCAGCGACCTATCCGCAGGGCTTGGACTCGTGACCTATCAAGGAGCGGAAGGCCTCGCCTGGTTTAAAGGCGGGCACAATGAATGGACAGGGAACTTTGTGGTCTGCCGCGAAGAGGCGCGCGACTGCATCGTGTTGATGTCCAACAGCGTTCGGGCGGAGCTGATCTATCCGGACCTCGTGCAATTCATTTGGCCCGACTCGCAGATCCCCTTCTGGTGGGAATACGGTCACGTTGAATAGCGGCGCCGGCCGCGATCCCGCCGGCTAGCGCCCAGCCCATGTCGCATGGAAGCCCGCCGGCACGCGCTGCGGCAGCGCAATGCGCGCAAGCGGCGGCGCAGCGAAATTCCGGGCGTCCAGAACGACGGCCTCAGAGGCGCCGGACTCCAGATTTGTCGTGAACGAGATGACATAGCCGTCGTCTTCCGCCGTTCCGCCGATGCGCGGCGCAAAGGCTGGCTCCGACCCGAAGACGCCAATCGGAAATGCATGATCCTCATGCGCGCCGGTCCCTAGGTCGTATTTTCGCAAGGCGGAATAGCGCTGGAGCACGCAGTCATCCATCACCACATGATAAGAGTGCTTGGTCTTCGTCCCGGTGCGATCGAGATTAACCACGGGAAATTCCGACAGGCCGTCATCGATCTGCTCTTCGCGCCCCTCGCCCGTCTTCATATTCATGCGCCATAAGAAGGGCTGCGCGCGCAAGGCAAGCACGTCCGCCATCGCCGCATAGGGGCCAAACGCCGCGTCTGGCGCGAGGCCATTGTCGACCATTTTGCAGGCGGCCATGACCACTTCGTCGCCCTCCTCCCAGGAATTGATGACGTGATAGATATAGGCCCCGGGAAAATCGAACCATTTAACGTCCGCGACGCCGCCGATCAGGGTTTCTCCTGGGCGCGGTCGCTTGACGACGCCGAAGCGCGTCGGTTGATTGGCCACGTGGATCTGCCACATACGATTGCGGATCGCTTGCTCGCTGAAAACCACTGGGAGATCGTGCAAAATCACGTAATTTTCGGTAAGCCCCATATCATGGGGCAAGCGCGGCCCCGGCAGCTCGACGGTTTGGAAGTGCGTAAGCTTATTGTCGGGCGACACTGTTCCGACGCTCATTTTTGGTTCGTACAAGGCGTAGTCAAAAAAGACGAATTCGCCGGTGCGCGGATCCGACTTTGAATGCGCCGATACGTTGCCCGGTAAAGCGCCGCCGAAATCCTCCACCGCAAGGGTATCGAGGGTCTCCATATCCACCGACACCGGCTGCCCTGAGATATACCAGAGCGCCAACAACCGACCATTGTGAACGATGATATCGGTGTTGCCGGTGTCCTTATAAACCGTCCGTCGATGATCGACGGGTTGCGCTTGGGAGAAAATGCCAGGGCGGTCGTCGGCTTGAAAATCAGTCGACTTCACATATCGGTTCGCATAACGCGCCCTGCCGTCTTCGAACCAGATCCCATGCACCATGCCTTCGCCATCGAACCAATGGTGCATGCCTTCGGGCGGCTTGGCGGGGTTCGGCCCATTGCGCACATAAAGCCCATTTAGGTCTCGGGGGATCTCGCCGATGACAGGCAGATCGCTGGCGCTCACCTCATGATCGACCGGGGCGTAGAGGCCTTGAACATATGGATTAAAGTCATTGAGCGCGCGTTCTGCCACTGGCGATCCCTTCCAAAATTTGAGCAAAGAAACGATAGCAAAGCTCGCGAGTCGTTTAAATTCGTCAGCGCAGCCAGACCAAAAGCAGCCAAGAATGCAATTGCGCCCGCAGCCATAATCTGGCAGATAGAGAACATAAGGAGAACATTTTGCCTCGTCAGACCCTCCATTTTATTTGCCAGTCGTGCGGCGCCAGTTACTCCAAATGGGCGGGCCGCTGCGATGCCTGCGGCGAATGGAATTCTCTGGTTGAGGAGCAGGCGGAGGCGCCGCCAGGCGGCCTCAACGCTAAGGCGAGCGGCAAAGGAAGGACCATAGATTTCACTGGCCTTGAAGGCGATAGCGCGATTGAGCCGCGTTATTTGACGGGCAATCTTGAATTTGACCGAGCCTGCGGCGGCGGCGTCGTACCCGGTTCGGCGTTGTTGATCGGCGGCGATCCAGGGGTCGGAAAATCGACGCTCCTACTTCAGATTTCGGCAGGTCTCGCGAAATCTGGCCAGAAAGTCGCTTATATCTCAGGCGAGGAAGCAGTGGGCCAGATTCGGCTGCGCGCGCGCCGGCTAGGCCTTGCGAAGGCGGATGTCGCCCTCGCAGCAGCGACGTCGCTGCGGGACATTCTGGCGACCCTTAAATCCGCCAAGCCAGACGTGGTCATTATCGACTCCATTCAAACGCTTTGGTCCGACACCCTGCCCGCTGCACCGGGCACCGTGACCCAAGTGCGCGCTTGCGCTCAAGAGCTCGTTCGCTTCGCCAAGTCGTCGGGGACGACGGTGATCCTGGTCGGGCATGTCACCAAAGACGGCCAATTAGCGGGTCCAAGGGTCGTCGAGCATATGGTCGACGCGGTCCTATATTTTGAAAGCGAACAGGGCCGAGCGTTTCGCATTCTTCGCGCAGTGAAAAACCGTTTTGGCGCCGCCCACGAAATTGGCGTTTTCGAAATGACGGGCGCAGGCCTTCAGGAAGTCGCCAACCCATCTGCGTTATTCTTGACCGAAGACGCGGCGCCAGCGGCCGGCGCCGCAGTTTTCGCTGGCGTTGAGGGAACACGCCCCCTGCTGGTTGAATTCCAAGCGCTGGTTTCCCCATCGACGCTCGCTTCGCCGCGCCGAGCCGTTGTCGGCTGGGATAGCGCCAGGCTGTCGATGCTGTTGGCGGTCCTAGACACCCGCTGTGATCTCAGTTTCGGCAAGCATGACGTCTTTCTCAACGTGGCGGGCGGTTTGCGGATCAATGAACCAGCGGCGGACCTCGCCGCAGCTGCGGCGCTTTGTTCGTCGCTTTTTGACAGGCCCCTCCCCGCCGATGCGATCGTATTTGGCGAAGTAGCCCTTTCAGGCGGCGTCAGGCCCGTGAACCAGGCGGACGCGCGGCTGACTGAAGGCGGCAAATTGGGATTTCGCCACGCTTTGGCGCCGGCTCCTGTTGGAAAAGGCGATGCGGCGACGCGCTCGACCGAATCGGTCAAGTTGACGACCGCTTCCCATATTCAAGATCTGGTCTCATGGGTTCAAGGAATGGGGGTATCAGGGCCTTCGCGCCGACCGGTGTCCGGACGCGCGGCGTGACGCAGGCGCCACAGCCTGCGCTTGAGCGATAAGGCGTAAAAGGATATGCCTGTATCTAGCTGAGGGCTGAGATTTGAGGGCTCTCAGGCGCACTTAGTCGGCGCAGATGACGGCGACGCCGGTCAATGGGGGATCGACGTCGCGCGAGCAAGTTTAAGGGGGTTTGGCTCAGCCTGAGCCATACTGCAATCATTGGACGGATCATGACGGGATTTGACGGCATTTTGTTAGGCGTAATCGCGACGTCGATTTTCTTCGCAGCGATTCGAGGCGGCCTGAAGGAGATGGCGACGCTCGTCGCTCTTGCAGTCGCCGCTGTGGTTGGCCTGTTTGGCGGTCCTGCGTTGGCTGGCGCCCTTGGCGGTTCAATTTTCGTGCTCGCGGGCGCCACGCTTGGCCTCGCAGCAGTGGCCTTCATTGGCGCATATTGGGGCGCGGCGACCCTCATCGGGCGAATTGATCTCAGCAAGAATCAGGAGATCGTAGACCGCGTAGGCGGCGGCGTTTTTGGGCTTGTCCGCGCCGTGGCGTTGATCGGTCTTGGATTTCTTGGCTACGCCTACTATCTCGACGAAGACAAGCGACCAGCAACCGTCAATGAGGCGATGCTTTTGCCGCTTGCCAAAGGCTCGGCGAGCTTTATTGAAGGCTTCGCACCAGCGCGCAAACCGACCGCCAAAGACTTCGTCCCAATCCGCGAGGAAGCGGGCGATCCGAATGCGAACGGCGCAGCGTATGATCGAAGCGCGCGCAATGGGCTCGAAGAATTGGTGACGACGGTCACTACGGACGTTTCGACCGATGAAGCGCCGACGACGATCGAGGAAGACCCGCTCGCTCACATTCTGCAATCCTCGCAGGGCGATCAGGCGGCGGAACGGGACGAATAGGACCCTGGCGGGCGACGGCGTCAGCGGTTCGCGAAGAGCGAGATGAGCGAATGACGCAAGCAACCCAAGCCAGTTCGACGGCGATTTCGTTCAACGCCAAAGCGGCGGACCGATTGAAGCGCTTGGGCGCGGCATGGCGCACCGAGCAGCAAAGCGCTTTCGTCCCTTACGCCCGTAGGGCTCTGAAAGAAGAATGCGGCGTCTTTGGCGTCATTGGCGTTAGCAACGCCGCGGCGGTCACCGCGCTTGGCCTTCACGCGCTGCAGCATCGCGGACAGGAGGCGGCTGGGGTCGCCGCCGTCGATGGCGACAAATTCACCAATGAACGTCATCTCGGATTGGTGTCCGACCATTTTTCGAACAAACAGACCCTTGATCGACTGAACGGCGACGGCGCTGTCGGCCATACACGCTACGCGACTCGCGGCGACACGGTCATGCGCAATGTCCAGCCGCTATACGCAGATCTCGACCAGGGCGGCATCGCCATCGCCCACAACGGCAATTTGTCCAACGCCATGCACTTGAAGAGCCAGTTGGTTCGCCAAGGGTGTATTTTTCAGTCCACGTCGGACTCTGAGCTTTTCCTGCAATTGACGGCGCGCGCAAGCCACGGAACCGTAATCGATCGGTTTATCTCTAGCCTCGAAGCGGTCGAGGGAGCCTATGCGCTCACCGTATTGACGAAGGACGCGCTCATCGGCGCCCGGGATCCCGTCGGCATCCGCCCATTGGTCTTGGGACGACTCGATGGCAAGCCAGTCTTGGCCTCAGAAACCTGCGCGCTTGAAGTCGTCGGGGCTGAGTTTGAACGCGATATCGCTCCGGGCGAAGTCGTGATCTGCCGTCGCGACGGTTCGGTGGAAAGCCTGCAACCGCTTACTGCGCGCAGAGCGCGACCATGCATATTCGAATTGATCTATTTCGCGCGCCCGAATTCGTTTGTCGACGGCAAGAGCGTCTACCAATTGCGCAAAGGTCTTGGCCAGCAACTTGCCGAAGAGGCGCCATGCGACGCCGACCTGGTGTCGCCGATTCCGGAATCGGGCGTGCCGGCTGCGATCGGATATGCACAAACGTCGGGACTGCCGTATGAAATGGCCCTAATCCGGAGCCACTTCGTCGGCAGAACCTTTATCGCCCCCGATCAACGCGTTCGCGAAGACGGCGTGACCCGGAAACACTCAGCCAATTCCGGACTGATCGCCGGCAAGCGGATCGTGCTGATTGACGACTCGGTGGTTCGCGGCACGACCTCCCGGAAAATTGTCACGATGATGCGCAACGCCGGCGCAGCGGAGGTGCACCTAC
>CAYWWL010000061.1:0-9444 GCA_964461925.1 uncultured Caulobacterales bacterium
GTTGAACCACGCGGAAGGCCTGTCGTGCCTAACCCCGGAAGGCGCGTTCTATGTTTATCCGAGCTGCGCCGGGGCGATTGGCAAAAAGACGCCGGACGGTCGCACCATCGCCAATGACGAAGATTTCGCATCGGCGCTGATCGACGCCGAGGCGGTGGCGGTGGTGTTTGGCGCGGCCTTCGGCATGTCGCCCTATTTCCGGCTGTCCTACGCCGCATCGGATGAGTCTCTGAAGGACGCATGCGCGCGCATTCAACGTTTTTGCGCGAGCTTGACCGATTGATCCGCTGAAGCGCCCAGAATCGATTTAATCGATTTCAAATTGTTGTTTAATTCATTTGATCGATAGATTGGGCGCGCCTATATCCGCTCTTGACGGCGGTCGCCGCAGCTCTTGCCGGCGCCGCCCACATAAACAAAGGGCGTGGAAAGGAAATTCGACATGACAGAGATCAATACCGGACTTGATGACAATGCGCGCAAAGCCGTGGCTGAAGCGATTAATAGCGTACTTGCGGACAGCTATGTCCTCTACATGAAAACCCATGCCTACCACTGGAACGTGACGGGCCCGCAATTCCATACCCTGCACACCATGTTCGAGGGGCAATATCGGGAGATCTGGACCGCCCTCGACGAACTCGCCGAGCGGGTGCGCAGCCTCGGCGAATACGCGCCGACGAGCGGGGAAGCGTTCGCAGCTCTCGCCGCCGTCAAAAGCGCCGACGCTAATCCGCCAGCGGCGGAGGAGATGGTGGCGATTTTGCTCGCCGATCACGAAACCCTGATCCGGCGCGCCCGGGCGGCCCTCGCCACCGCTGACGAAGCCGGCGACGCGGCGAGCGAGGATCTTTTGACCCAGCGCATCCAGTCGCACGAGAAGACCGCGTGGATGCTGCGCGCCTTGGCCGCCTAGAGGCTGAAAAGAAAAGGGCCGGACCATCTGGTCCGGCCAGTCACTCGAGCAACTCAGAGGGCAATTAGACCTGCTCGAAACGCTAGAAATCCGTATGCGGAGGGCCACGAGGGCCCTCCCGCAAGGGGGTCGTCCGACCGACGAACAGGGGGCGAGCCCCCGGGGGTAAGTCATCGGTCTAAGGTTGGAGCCCAACCTCCCACAAAAGATAGGAATCGCCTGGCCGCTTCGCCATACGGTCCGTCGCATGAATACGGTCGGTTCGTCGACGAGAGGCGTCTAATCGGCCGTTGCGGCGTCCCATCGAGCGATCACCGCGTCCGCCACGCGACCGGTTTCGTCGAATGCGGCCGGCGCTTGGCGCGACAACGCACCGTCGAACGCGCTGACCGCCCCCGCCGCCTCCATCGCCGCATGGAACGCATCGAACTTGCTTGGGCCTTGGCGTCGCTTGGTGAGGGACAGGATCTGGACCGGCGCGCCCGCCGCTGTCGCTTCGCAGATCATGTTCACGCTGTCGGCGGTGACGAGAATATTGTCGGCGACGCCGAGCATGCCCGGATAGAGATCGACGGCGCCGTCGAGCAAATGTTCATCGCCGAATCGCGCCTGCAACGCGGCGCGCATCGCCGCCGGCGTCCGCCGCGACGTGGTCAGCAATAGCCGCGCCCCCGCCGCGGCGATCGCATCGAGGCGATCGACAATGGCGGCCTGGTCGGCGACGCCGAACCCATAGAGCGAATTCGGCCCGCCGATCAGCGCCGCCACCCGCGGTCCGTCCCCCAAGGGGGCTCGCCCGGCGAGCGCCGACGCGGCTGCGGCGATGACCTCCCGGGTCAGACGATGGGGTGCGCCCACCATGGTCAAGACATTGTCGCCGGCAAGCGCGTCATGGGCAGGCGCAACCACAAGATCGAACTTGCGCGGGTCTACCCGCGGATCCTGCAGCTGCACCCGAAACGGTCGCGGCTGACGTCGACGTGCAGCGACGGTGAAAGCGGCGGCTTGCCGACCGCAGCCAATCCATAAATCAGGGGCGGGATCGCCGGCAGCGATATCAGGCGACACCATCGCCGACGGAGTCGCGGCGGACGGCAAATGCCGCCACGGCCATGGCAAATGCGCCTGCTGCCGGTAGATCCGCAATGGACGCCTTCGGCCAATCGCTTCAGCGAGCCCCAAGGCTTGGTTCTCGATTCCCGCCCGTCCGTCGCTAACAACCCAACAGATTTTCGCCGCGTCAGCCATCCGCGCCTGCTTTTGACGATGCGTTGGAGAAGGTCGTGTCGACAATCATGGAGCCCGCGCCCTTCGCGTTGCGAAACCAATCAGTCGCGGCAATCTACAAGAGACTTGCCGAACGCCGCCAGGCCAAAATTGTCGAATAAGCGCTGCGCGCTCTATTCCCAGGAGATCCCGAGCGCCGCTTCATTGCGCCAGACCACCGCAACCAGCCGGTCGAACTCCAATGTCGGCACGCGCAGACGGAATTGATCCGGCGCGTCGGCGGCTTCGGTGAGAACCAGCCGCATGCCGCTGTCGCTATAGTCGGTGACGAGGCAGGATATGGTGCCGCTCGGTTCAATGACGATTTCGCCGACTTTATGGGACTTGTGGCGCTTGGAGCCGCGCTCGACGCCGTCGACCACCGAGTGCTCGCCTGCGTCCCCCATTTTCTTCAAAAGACGCAGCCGTTCCTTCATCACCAAAGCCTGCAGGGGATCGCCCTGGGGTTCTTTTGATTTCTTTGTACCGAACAACTTTGGCATGAATTGCACCAACTGGAATAAAAACCGACTGCCTCACCGGTCAGTATCGCGCGAAAACCTAAGAATTTGATTACCAAATTGGCCGCTTGCCACTATTGCAAGCGTGGCCAACGCCAGGCGCCGAAACGGTTCCGCCGGCTCGCATTATTGATAAATGCTTAACGAACGATGTTCGGGCCAGGCGCAAAACGCCTCCGGGCGGAACCTCGCCGACCGGACAAGGCTAACCTAAGGACTGTTTTCGTAGCATACAGCTAAGTTTCAACAAATTGGCGACGAAATCATGTCCTTTAGCGCGTGCGACCAGCTGAATTTGACGCTGCTCTCCGGCTTTGGCGACGTCGCCGATCGCTTGGGCGGCGCCGCGTCGACAGATCGCGCCGTGGGTGAACACGTGTTCTCACGCCCGACAATCCATGCGACAAGGGCGCTTCTTTTGCTGGTCTTATTCGGTGCTATTGATGGGTGGTGCCGGTTGAGGGACTTGAACCCCCGACCTTCGGTTTACAAAACCGCTGCTCTACCAACTGAGCTAAACCGGCGCAGGGGCTGAGATACAGGAAGTCTGACACCATGACTAGAGGCGTTCTGGCGAAGCGATGCGGGGCCTTGCGGCGCCCCCTTTGGGCGTCCATGGCCGCCATTCTCGCGCTCGCCGGGTGCGGCGACAATGGCGGCGGCGACGCCATCGACAGCGCTGCGATGACGCCGGAACAACGCGGACGCCGCGCCTTTGCGCCTTGCGCCGCCTGTCATTCGGTGACGGATCCCGCCGCCGGGGGCCCGCAGGTTATCGGCCCCAATCTTTATGGCGTCGTTGGACGCCGATCGGCCGCGGTCCGGGACTACGCCTATTCCTCCGCCCTGCGACGGCTCAATGTGGTGTGGGACGAGGCGACGCTCGACCGCTATATTGAGAGCCCGAACGCGTTCGTTCGCGGCTCGCGCATGAGTTTCCCTGGCGAACCGGATCAGGCGAAGCGCGCCGACATAATCGCATTTCTCGCCGCGCAAGGACCGTCGCCGGACGCAAATGGCGGCGCTGAAAGTCAAGTCGACGCCCCAAGCGACTGAGCGCTCGGGCGCCGGTCTTGACGAAGCGTCGCCGCTTTACTGATCGTAGCCTGGATTGGTTCTATTCAGCTTACGGAGAAGTCCTGGCCAAGCGAGATTGTCGCCAATGCCCGGCACGAAGGCGGGCGCAGCTTGCTGCAGCACTTTCGCCCCCATCGCTTCCGGCTCTTCGTGCGGCGGCTTGGTGTCCGACTGGGCAAGAATTTGCGTCTTGCACGCTTGCTCGAGGAAATACATGCGCAGAAACGCCGTCGCGCAATTCATGCCGACCGTGAGCGTGCCGTGATTGCGCAGCATCAAGAAGCCGTGGGAGCCGATGTCCTTGACCAGGCGCTCGCGCTCGTCGAGGTCGGTGGCGATGCCTTCATAGTCGTGATAGGCGAGATCGTCATGCACGGCCATGGCGAATTGCGTGTAACGCTTCAAGCCGCCTTCTTGCGCCGACACCGCGACGCCATAGGGCGTATGCAGATGAAGCACGCAATGGGCGTCGTCGCGCCCCATATGCAAGGCGGAATGGATGGTGAAGCCCGCCGGGTTGGTGAAATACGGCGTGTCTTGCTGCGGCGCGCCTTCGGTGTCGATCTTAACCAGGCTCGAGGCGGTCATTTCGTCGAACAACACGCCATAGGGATTGATCAGGAATCGATCCTCGCCGTTCTCCGACGGCAGACGAACGGAAATATGGGTGAAGACGAGATCGTCCCAGCCATAGAGCGACGTCAGGCGATACGTGGCGGCGAGATCGCAGCGCAATTTCCATTCTTCGTCCGACACGCTTCCCTTCAAGCTCGGCAGCGACAGGGGGTCTGGAACATTGAAGCCTGACGGGGCGCCGACCGTTTCGGCGACTTGAGCTTGAGCGTTCATGGGCGCGTTCCTCCTTATAGCGCTTGGGCCGAACCAAAGGCCGGCGATCTGCCGTGAGTATGCCGTCGACGCGAGGGGGATGCACCCCCCTTTTGCAGACGCCGGGATCAATAATCCCTGGCGAGACGGAGGCCGGAATATTGCCAGCGGGCGTTGGGCGGGAAGAAATTGCGATAGCTTGCGCGAATATGCCCGATGGGCGTGGCGCAAGAGCCGCCCCGCAACACCATTTGCGACGACATGAATTTGCCATTGTATTCGCCAATGGCGCCGGGCGCCGCTCGGTAGCCAGGGTACGCCGTGTAGGGGCTCGCCGTCCATTCCCACACGTCGCCGAATAATTGCGCCAGGCCGCCGACCGATGACGGCGCCGCAGGTTCGCGCGGCCTCGCCGGGTCTAGCAGATTGCCGACTCGCGGCGCATCCCCGGCGGCGTGCTCCCATTCGAATTCGCTCGGCAAGCGAAACCCTGTCCACTCGGCGTACGCCGCCGCCTCGTAAAAGCTAACATGACAGACCGGCGCATCGGGATCGATGTCGACCTCGCCGAAGAGACTGAAGCGACGGTTCGCCGCCGGATCCCAATATAACGGCGCGCGCCATCCCTCAGCCTGCACCAAGGCCCAACCATCGGCGAGCCACCACCGCGGGTCGCGGTATCCGCCATCGTCAATAAACTCCTGGAACTGACGATTACTGACCGGCGCGGCGGCGATTCCGAAGGGTTTTAGGTAGACCTTGTGCCGCGGCCCTTCATTGTCGAACGAGAATTGGCCGGGCGCGGCGCCGATCTCGACCAAGCCGCCTTCCATGTCGATCCATTGCTCGCCTGTCGCCGCGGCGTGGGACGTAGGGCTAGACCCGTCGTTCGCTTCATAGGCCGCCGGCAGCAATGGGTTCTGGTAAAACCCATGCTTGAGATCCGTCAGCAAGAGTTCTTGGTGTTGTTCTTCATGGGCGCGGCCAAGGGCCAATAATGGCGCAATTTCTTGGGCGACCGCCGCCGACGCGTTTTCAGCCAGCGCCACCACGGCCTCGGTCACATGGCGACGATAAGCGAGCACGTCCTCGCGGCTTGGTCGCGACAACATGCCCCGGCGCGCCCGGGGATGCATGTCCCCAACTTGATTGTAGTACGAATTAAATAGATAGCCGAAGACGGGATGGAACGGTTCGTAACCGTCGACATAGGGCGCGAGCACGAAGGTTTCGTAGAACCAGCTTGTATGGGCGAGGTTCCATTTGACCGGACTGGCCTCCTCCATCGACTGCAGCGTCCAGTCCTCCGCCGACAGCGGCGCGGCTAGGGCTTCCGATCCGGCGCGGCTTTTAATGAAGCCGTCAATGTCGGGCTTGGCGTCGACATCGGTATTGTCGTCTAAGGCCATGGGCTCGTATTGGCTCGCTCAGCAAACATCCAGAGGTGCGTGGTCGCCCACACATGCGCATATCGGATCGAAAATTGCAATTTTCGCCAATAGGATCGGCTCTTGCAATCAGCGCGGATGGGCGCAGGATACGGACCACCGCTTGACGAAAAGCGCGCATCGCCTGCGCTGAGATATGGGAACGTCGATCTTGGGACAAAAATACTGCATCCTGTCCAATGGCAAGAGCGCGGCCGAATCGATCGCGGGCGCGATCCGTGAACGGCTCGGCGACCATACCGTAAAAGAATGCGACGTCTTGATCGCCGTCGGCGGCGACGGCTTCATGCTGGAAATGATGCGCCGCCATATGGCCTTGGGCAAACCCTTTTACGGCGTCAATTGCGGCACGGTCGGATTCTTGATGAACGATCCTGACGTGGAGAGCCTGAGCGCACGAATCGCCGATGCGGAATCGGCAGTGATCCATCCTTTGATGATGACCGCGGAGACCGGCGACGGCCGAATCAAGAAGGCGCGCGCCATCAATGAAGTGTCGCTATTCCGACAGACCCGGCAAAGCGCGCGAATCAGGATCTCCGTCAACGGACGGGTGCGCATGGACTCGCTAACCTGTGACGGGGTCTTGCTGGCGACTCCGGCCGGCTCCACCGCCTATAATCTCTCAGCTCATGGCCCGATCTTGCCGATCAGCGCCCAAATGCTGGCGCTGACGCCGATCAGCGCGTTCCGTCCGCGCCGGTGGAAGGGCGCGCTCCTGCCCCATGACGCGGTGGTGGAGTTCGAAGCCCTCGAACGCGGCTCGCGTCCTTTGTCCGCGGTGGCCGACAATGAAGAAGTTCGAGACGTCGCCAAGGTCGAAGCGCGCCAGGAAATGGACATATCCATGACGCTGCTGTTCGATCGCGGTCATTCACTTGATGAGCGGATCCTGCGAGAGCAATTCGACTACTAATTCACCTAACTGATTCTCTTAAATTAATTGGCAGGGACGCTGAATCGCCCGAAATATGCGCGGTGGGTAATAGCGTATCGATTTCTTTAACGCATCGTTAATGTCCGGCCCGGCCCTATGGCGTCGGTCTCGGAAGGCCGATTGCGCCAAAATCAGGGGAAGATCGTCCTATGGGGGCGCATGCCGTTCGGCTCTCGAATGTCGATATAGACGCCGCTCTGAAGAACGGCGACTTCGAGGTGCTATTCCAGCCGATCTTCGATTTGTCGAACGGCGCTTTGGCGCGCATGGAGACGTTCGTCCGCTGGCGCCATCAGCGTCTTGGCCTGCTGCCGCCGGGCGCCTTCATCTCGTTTTTCGAGACCCAAGGCCGGATGAGCGAGCTGACGCGTTATGTCCTCAACCACGCCCTTGACGCCTATACCGAATGGCGTGGCCCCTATGCGCCGGGCTTCTCGATTAACCTGGCGCTCAGCGATTTGAACGACGAGGCGTTCGCTAATCATTTCAGCCTGGTCACCCGCGATCGGCAGTTTCCGCCTGAATTCGTCACCTTCGAGTGTCCGATGCCGCCGGTTGACGCCGACGTCGACAAGATGGCGGCGCGGTTCGCGCGTCTGAGCGACACCGGCGCGCGGCTGGCGATCGAAGTGCGCGGCCGCGCCAATGATTTGCTGCGCACGATTTCGCCATTCCCCTTCGCCGAGATCAAAACCGGCGGCGCTGCGATCCTACGCTTCGCGCGCACAGTGCGTGGGCCCGGCCTATCGGCGATTTCTGAATTGGTCGAATTGGCCGCGGCGAATAACGCCGCCATCACTGCCGTGGGCGTGGAAGATCAAACCTCCCTCGCCGCGCTGCATAAGCTTGGCTTCGCCGCCGCCCAGGGCAATCACCTCGCCGGCGTCGGCGATCTCAATCGGTTCGCGCCGTCTCAGGTCAACGACATCCGCGCCATGTTGGATCTGCCGCCGCTGTCTTCGGAGGATCTGTCGGCCCTGTTTAGAACCGGCGCGCCGAAGACTAGCCGAGCGCCGACGCCTGAACTCACCTCCGTGCCGTCCGACGAGACTGACCAGCCCTCCATCGACGACGCCCCGGCCGCCGCCGACGCCGCTGATGTCGGATCGACGCCTGAAGGCGCGGTCAGCGAAGTCGACGCCGCGGCGGAGCAAGCGTTGATCGACCGGCTGAAAGCCCGGATTGCGCGGGAGATTGGCGATGAAGACGGCGGCGGCGATGCTGAAACGCCCGTGAAATCCGCCGCGATCGCCCGCGCGAAGCGGCGCGCCGCGTTCCGAGCCAAACGTGAAAAAGCCGCCGCCGCCGAAGCGCGCGCCGCAGCTGACGCGCCCGCCGCAGCTGACACAGAAACCGCCATGGCGGCGACGGCGCTCGCTGGCGCCACGCCCCTAGAAATGCGCGAGCGGCTAACCCGCGAACTCGACGCGCTATCGCCGGAACAAGACACCGAAGCCGGCGCGCCGACGCCGCCCACGACGAAAATCCCAGACGACGATTTTTCCGAATCAGAGGTCGCTTTCGCCGGGGAACACGGCAATGATGCACAAATGGAAAATTCTACCACGGCGTTGAAAGATCCCTTGATCCAAGACGGCTTCGATGACGACGCTGAAATCGCGTCCGCCGAAGACGCCGCGGTGGTCGCCGAGAGCGACCCCGGCGCCGCCGATGACGAACCGGAATCAGCAGGCGACGCAGAAGAAATCCCCGTATCTTGGCTCGACGACGAAGGCGTCGACGATGACGCCCCCGACGCTCCGCCGGAAGGGACGCCAGAAGCCGACACTGACGCCACGATTGATGCGCCAGACGCGAAGATCGAAGATCCGATTGTCGCCGACGCGGGCCCGGCCAGCGCCGAAGGCGCCGCGCCGCTCGAACAGACCGATCTCTTCGTTGACGCCGCCGATGCCGATGACGAGGAGAGCGTTGACGCCGACGACGAGGACGGCATCGAATTCGCCGCTCCGGAAGACGCCCAAGACGACGCCCTTGAGGCCTCCGTCGAGACCCCAGTAGATCCGCTCGATGACGAGGGGATCGATGACGTTGTCGGCGCCACCGACGATGCCGCGCCCCTCAGCGCAAGCGTCATTGAGGCGAATGACGACGCTCCCGTGTCGACCGAAACGCTCGACTTTGACGACGACGACGAGCTTGGCGTCGCGCCCGCCGCCCATGCGCCGCAGGACGTGAACGACGCCGCCGCCATTCCCTCGGATCCCGCCGCGTTGTTCGCCGGCTTCGTGCCAGCGGCGAAAATGGCGGTCACCACCGCCGGCGCGCGGTTCAATCCAGGCGTCCGGGTGCTGACGGCCATCCCTAATCCCGGCGGCGGCCGAGCGGAACCCTTGGCTGAATTGACGCCAGACATGGTCAACAGCAGCGTCCGCCAGGCGAAACGCAAGTTCGGCGATCACGGCTCCATCGGCGCCGATCCGTTTGATT
>CAYWWL010000062.1:0-9378 GCA_964461925.1 uncultured Caulobacterales bacterium
CTCGCCGGGCGCGCCGGCAAGCGCCAATTCGTCGTCGTCAGACTCGATTTCAGCCGTCGCGCCGGAATCCTGGCCTTTTGCGCTTTCATCCCGGTCAACGAACTCGATCACCGCCATTGGCGCATTGTCGCCATAGCGGAACCCAGCTTTCATGATCCGGATATAGCCGCCATCGCGCTCGGCGTAGCGTGGGCCGAGAGTATCGAACAATTTCTTGGTCATGCCCTCGTCGCGCAGGCGCGAGACGGCCAGACGGCGCAGGTGCAAGCGACGCGCATCATCAGCGCTCGCCTTCTTCGCCATGGTCACAAGCTTCTCCACGATCGGCCGAAGCTCTTTGGCTTTTGGCAAGGTGGTGGTGATCTGCTCGTGCTTGATCAACGCCGCAGCCATATTGGCGAACATCGCTTTGCGATGCTCGTGGGTGCGGTTCAATTTACGGTGCGCAATCCCATGGCGCATGATCGTTCTCCTCAAACGGCCAGGAATCGTCCCCGGCGCTGTCCCTTATCCGTCTCGCCTATTCGTCGTACTTTTTGGCGAGTTCTTCGATGTTCTCAGGCGGCCAATCCGGCACGTCCATGCCCAGGTGCAGACCGAGACCGGCCAAGACCTCTTTGATTTCGTTGAGAGACTTGCGGCCAAAGTTCGGCGTGCGCAACATCTCGGCTTCGGTTTTTTGGATCAAATCGCCGATATAGACGATATTGTCGTTCTTTAAGCAATTCGCGGACCGGACCGACAGCTCCAGCTCGTCCACTTTGCGCAGCAGCGCCGGGTTGAACGGCAGCTCTTCGCGCTCGCTGGCTTCGCTTTCTTTCTTCGGCTCGTCGAAATTGACGAAGATCTGCAGCTGGTCTTGCAGGATCCGCGCAGCATAGGCCGCTGCGTCTTCCGGGCTCACCGAACCGTCGGTCTCCACGTCCATGATCAGGCGATCATAGTCGAGCACTTGCCCTTCCCGCGTGTTTTCCACGCGGTAAGCGACGCGTTTGACCGGCGAATACAAGCTGTCGATCGGAATCAGGCCGATCGGCGCGTCTTCCGGACGATTGCGGTCAGCTGGGACATAGCCTTTGCCGACTTCGATGACGAATTCGATCCGCAAGTTCGCGCCTTCGTCGAGGTTGCAGATGACCTGGGTCGGGTCGAGCACGTCAATCGCGGCGTTCTCTTCAATGTCGCCAGCAGTGACGACGCCAGGGCCGGTCTTTTTCAGGACCAGGCGCTTTGGCCCGTCCGCGTGCGAGCGGAAGTCGATCTGCTTGATGTTCAGGACGATGTCGGTGACGTCTTCACGGACGCCCGGGATCGACGAGAATTCGTGCACCACGCCGTCGATCTGGATCGACGTCACGGCCGCGCCCTGCAGCGACGACAAGAGCACCCGGCGCAGCGCATTGCCGAGGGTCAGACCAAAACCACGCTCCAATGGCTGAGCGACGATCGTCGCCCGGCGGGCCGGATCGGCGCCCGGGGTCACGTCGAGCTTGGTCGGACGAATCAGTTCTTGCCAGTTCTTTTCAACTACAGTCATATCGCTCCATCCAATTGGACCGCTGCGGACCGCTCCGCCTCGAAGGCTCGCGATCGCTAGCGTCTGTCCAGACGGCCAGGAATTCCCGCCGCCATTTATGTTTCTACACCTTAGACGCGGCGGCGTTTGCGGGGACGGCACCCATTGTGTGGGATCGGGGTGACGTCACGGATCATATTGACGGTCAGGCCGACCGCTTGCAGCGCGCGCAAGGCGCTCTCACGGCCGGAACCCGGGCCGCGCACTTCGACGTTGACCGTCTTCAGACCATGCTCCATGGCCTTCTTCGCAGCGTCTTCAGCCGCCATCTGCGCGGCGAACGGGGTCGACTTGCGCGAGCCTTTAAAGCCCATGCCGCCGGCTGACGACCATGAAATGGCGTTCCCTTGTTCGTCCGAAATCGTCACCATGGTGTTGTTGAACGACGCGTTTACGTGGACCACGCCGCTGGTGATGTTTTTGCGCTCGCGACGGCGGACGCGCTGGGCGGAAGGCTGCTTGGCCATGCTCTATAGATCCCTTATTTCTTCTTACCGGCGATCGGTTTTGCCGGACCCTTACGGGTGCGGGCATTGGTGTGCGTGCGCTGGCCGCGAACCGGCAGGCCGCGACGGTGGCGCAGGCCGCGATAGCAGCCCATGTCCATCAACCGCTTGATGTTGACGGCGACTTCCCGACGCAAATCGCCTTCAACCATGTAGTTTTCATCGATGCTTTCGCGAATCTGCAGGACTTCAGCGTCCGACAGCTCGTTCACCCGGCGCTCGCGCGGAATGCCGACTTTTTCGCAGATTTCCGACGCTTTCGCAGGACCAATGCCATGGATATAGCGCAGCGCGATTTCGACGCGCTTATTGGTCGGAATGTTTACACCAGCAATACGGGCCATCGGCCGTCCTCTTTCAGTTTCCCGCTTCCGGCCCTGACGGCCGCCAAGCGACGTTGCTTCGTCTATGCGCGTCGTTCTTGCGCATCCGATGCAGTCCCCTCGCCTGGGTCCTGCGGGCCGCGCCGCGTCGCCGCCGCGCATGGCCAAAAAACCTGCCCCGCTGTCTCCACGGGCGTCGCCTCCAGCGGAAGCGACATAAGACAAAAAAGCCGATTGAACCGAAATTTCACGTTGAAAGCGAAACCTCGATTTATCGGACTGACGCACCTTGCGGCGGAAGCGATGCCTTTACCGCTTGGGCCCCCGCGTCGTCAACACCAAGAACGCTGAATCCCCGCGATTCAGCCCGAAAATCCATCCAGAATCCGTCTAATTTCCCCCGCGACCTCGTCGATCGCGCCCATGCCGTCAACCTTGCGCAATTTCCCCTGATTTTCGTAGTAGGGAATCAGCGGAGCGGTTTGCTCGCGATAGACGCTCTGGCGCTTGCGGAACGTGTCTTCATTGTCGTCGCCGCGCACCGGATCGCCCTTCGCTTTGGCCTCTTCCACCCGGGCGTTCAAGCGATTGACGAGCTCGTCTTCGTCCACCGTCAACTCGACCACAACGTCCAATTGTCGACCAAGGCCGCTCAACACGCGGTCGATCATTTCCGCCTGGCCGACGGTGCGCACGGCGCCGTCGAGGATAAAGCCATTGGCGCAATCAGGCTCGCTGATCCGCGCGGTAATGATCTCTTCGATGATTTCGTCGGAGACGAGATCGCCGCTGTCGAGGACTTCCTTGACGCGTTGGCCGAGCTCGTTGCCGGATTTAATTGCCGCACGGAGCATGTCGCCGGTGGAGAGTTGCGGCAGGCCGCGCTCGTCGACGATCACTTGCGATTGAGTGCCCTTGCCGGCGCCTGGCGGTCCGAGAAGAATTAAGATCATTTCCGGCTCCCCCGCAGTTTCGATTTCTTGATCAGCGACTCATATTGCTGCGCGATCAGGTGGCCTTGGATTTGTCCGACTGTGTCGAGCGTCACGGAGACCACGATCAGCAAGCTGGTGCCGCCGATATAGACCGGGATCGCCTGGCCATAGCCCATCTTCAAGAGTTCCGGCAGGATACAGACGAATGTCAGATAGGCGGCGCCGATCATGGTCAGACGGGTGACCACATAGTCGAGATACTCCGCGGTGCGCGCGCCAGGACGATAGCCTTGGATGAAGCCGCCGTATTTCTTCAGATTGTCCGACACGTCCTCGGTGTTGAACACGATCGAGGTGTAAACGAAGGTGAAGCCGATGATCAGCGCAGCGTAGAGCGCCACATAAAGCGGCCGGCCCGGCGAGAACCAGATCTGCAGATTCTGCAGGAATTCAGGTTGGTCCTGGCCGATTGCGCCGGCGGCGGTCGCCGGCAGCAGCAAGAGCGACGACGCGAAGATCGGCGGGATCACGCCGGCTGGGTTCAATTTCAACGGCAGGTGCGATTTCTCGCCCTGGGTCATGCGCTGACCGACCTGGCGGCGCGGGTACTGGACGATGATCCGGCGCTGGGATCGCTCCATGAAAACCACGAACGCGATCAGCGCTAGGGCGATCACCAAAACGATCATGATCGCGCCGCCTGGCAAAGAAGCGTTATTCGGGCCGGAGCCGCTGCCGAGCGCGAACAAACTGCCCGCCGCCCGCGGCAGTTCCGCCACGATGCCGGCGAAGATCAGAAGCGAGACGCCATTGCCGACGCCGCGCGCGGTGATTTGCTCGCCCAGCCACAACAAGAACATGACGCCGCCAACCAAGGTGACCACCGTCGACAGCAAGAAGAACGGGCCCGGATTGTTAACGACGGGGATGCCGCCGGCGCTGGACTGCAGGCTGACGGCGATGAAATAGCCCTGCATCGACGCCAAGAAGACGGTTAGATAGCGGGTGTATTGGTTGATTTGGCGACGGCCTTGCTCGCCTTCTTTTTTGATTTTCTCAAGGCTTGGCACCACCGCCGACATCATCTGCATGATGATCGACGCGGAGATGTACGGCATGATGTTGAGGGCGAAGATCGCCATCCGCTCCACTGCGCCGCCAGCGAAAATGTTCAACGTGCCAAGCAGGCCGCCAGATTGGGTTTGGAATTGTTGGGCGTAGGCGACCGGATTGATGCCCGGCAATGGGATATACGTGCCAAGGCGGTAGACGATGAGCGCGACGAGCGTGAACAGGAGGCGCTTTTTCAGCTCCTCCGCCTTCGCAAACGACGACAAGGTGATGTTCTGCGCAAACTGCTCGGCTGCTGACGTCATATTTCCGGCTATGCCCTCTTCGTCGGATCCCTGCGGTCCTGATTACCGCGGCCCGCCCTCAGCGGCGACGGACCTTTTTCGCTAGCGTTCGCGGCGATCTTCCGTCGCCTGCGCCGCGCCGCTTTGGCCATGTGGGTTCTCTTGCGACATTCTGCAAGCGCCATCTGGCCAGGCGTGCGCGCCCGATCGGGCCGAACGCCGATCGCCCGCGCTTTTTAAGCGCCGCGGCGTGGCTCGAATTTCGCTGGCGTCGCCGCGATATTGATGCTGCCGCCAGCCTTCTCCACCGCGGCTTTCGCGCCGGCGCTGGCGTGGGCGACCGTGAGGTCGAGCTTCGCCGACAGTTCGCCGGAGCCGAGCAGACGCACCCCGTCGAGCACGCGACGGATGACGCCGGCTTCAACCAACGCTTCGCCCGTCACGGGCTTGCCCGCGTCGAGCTTGCCAGCGTCGACGGCGGTTTGTAGACGGCCAATATTGACTTCGACGTAACGGGCCCGGTTCGGCTTGTTGAAGCCGCGTTTCGGCAGACGCATGTAAAGCGGCATCTGACCGCCTTCGAAGGCGCGAATGCCGGAAACGCCGGAACGGGATTTTTGCCCCTTGACGCCGCGGCCGCCGGTTTTGCCCTTGCCCGAGCCGATGCCGCGACCGATGCGGGTGCGGGTTTTGCGGGCGCCTTTGTTATCGGCAAGATCGTTTAATCGCATAATGTCCTCGACTTTCGACGTCCATTGCGGACGCCTCGCCTATGATGGGCCGGCCTTAAACCGCCGACCGATGGGTTTACTTCTCGACGATCTCCACCATGTGCGACACCTTACGGATCATGCCGCGCACGGATGGCGTATCTTCAAGCGTTTTCTCGCGGCCGATCTTATTCAGACCGAGACCGATAAGGGTTTGCCGTTGGTCAGCCGGGCGCCGAATCGGGCTGCCGGTCTGGCGTACGGTGATGAATTTCTTGTCTGCCATTGCCTACTCTCCTCGCTCCCCGGCTTATGCGCCGGCTTGGAGCGCTTCCCCTTCGTCTTCGGCCGCAGCAGCGTCGCCGCGAGGGCCGAACAGGTCAGAGACTTTCTTGCCGCGTTTCGCTGCGATCGAGCGTGGGCTGTCCTGGGCTTTCAGCGCGTCGATGGTGGCGCGAACCATGTTGTAAGGGTTCGACGAACCGATCGATTTCGCCACCACGTCCTGGACGCCGAGGGTCTCGAATACGGCGCGCATCGGACCGCCAGCGATAACGCCGGTGCCTGGAGGCGCGGAACGCAACAGCACCTTGCCTGCGCCCCAACGGCCAGCGGCGTCATGGTGCAGCGTCCGGCCTTCGCGCAACGGCACGCGCACGAGATTGCGCTTGGCTTCTTGCGAGGCTTTGCGGATCGCTTCAGGCACTTCGCGCGCCTTACCCTTGCCGAAGCCGACCCGGCCGCGTTGGTCGCCAACGACGACGAGCGCCGCGAAACCGAAGTTCTTGCCGCCCTTCACAACTTTCGCGACGCGGTTGATCGCGACCAGCTTGTCGACGAACTCATCGCGCTCTTCGCGCTCACCGCGTCCTTTGCGACGTTTATCTTCGCGCGCCATCCCGCTCTCCTAACCTTAAAACTTCAGGCCGGCGTCACGCGCGGCTTCCGCCAACGCCTTGACGCGTCCATGATAAATATAGCCGCCGCGATCGAACACGACGTCGCTGACGCCGGCCTTGATCGCCTTTTCGGCAACCGCTTTGCCAATCTCCGCGGCAGCCGCCGCGTCCGAACCCTTTTTCAAGGAGTCGCGGATCTCTTTGTCGAGCGACGACGCCGAAGCGATCGTCTTGCCGCTGCGATCGTCGATCACTTGAGCGGAAATATTCTTCGACGAACGGAACACCGAAAGCCGCGGCCGGTCGGTGTTGACTTTCCGCAGTTTCGACCGCACTCGCCGCGACCGCTCTTTTCGTGCCTGATTGTCTGCCATAGTGATTCTCCCAAGCGCTCGCTTGGCCTTATTTCTTCTTGCCTTCCTTACGGAAGATGAATTCGTCTTTGTACTTCACGCCTTTGCCTTTGTACGGCTCTGGCGGACGGAAGGCGCGGATCTCGGCGGCCGCTTGACCGACCTTTTGCTTATCGATGCCGGAGATGACGATTTCCGTCGGCTTCGGCGTCGTGATCGTCAGACCTTCTGGGGTCGGAAAATCAATGTCGTGGCTGTAGCCGAGCGACAGGCTCAAGGACGTGCCCTTCATCTGCGCGCGGTAGCCGACGCCGACGAGCTCGAGCTCTTTGGTGAAGGCCGTCGACACGCCGGTGACGATGTTCGAAATCATCGTCCGGCTCATGCCCCATGCGGCGCGCGCCGCTTGCGACTTCTCGACCGGCTCGACCGCGACTTCATTGTCGTTCAACGCCACTTTGCACAATTCATTGACGACGAAGGTCAATTCGCCTTTCGGGCCCTTGGCGGTGACGGTTTGGCCGTCGACCGCGACATTGACGCCGCTTGGCACTGGCACTGGTTTCTTTCCGATACGGGACATCGCCCCAACTCCTCTTACGTCGCGCCGGCTCTCGCCTGAGCGCGCCTTTAATTCCTAATAGACTTGGAAAAGCACCTCGCCGCCGACATTGGCGCTACGCGCCGCGGCGTCGGACATGACGCCCTTCGGCGTCGAGACCACGGAAATGCCAAGCCCGTTCCGGACCGACGGTAAATCGTTCACCGACGAGTACACGCGGCGTCCTGGCTTGGACACGCGCTTGATGTCGGAAATCACCGGACTGCCGTCGAAATACTTCAGCTCGATCTCGAAAGCCGGCTTCTCGCCTTCTTTCTCGACGCGAGCGTAGCCGCGAATATAGCCTTCGTCGGTCAACACATCGAGCACCCAACCGCGCAGCTTTGAGGCCGGCACATTGGTGGTCGAATGACGCCGCATTTGCGCGTTGCGGATGCGGGTGATCAAATCGCCGATAGGGTCAGTTATCGTCATTATACCGATCTCCTTACCAACTAGACTTGACGAGGCCAGGGATTTTACCCTGCGACCCAAGCTCGCGAAGCGCGATCCGGGACATCTTCATTTTGCGGTAGAAGCCGCGTGGACGACCGGTCACTTCGCAACGATTGCGAATGCGGGTCTTGGAGGAATTGCGCGGCAACTCCGCCAACGCCATCACAGCCGCGAAGCGATCTTCGGCTGGCTGGGACTCATCCTTAATGAGCGCCTTCAACCGGTCGCGTTTCGCTTGGTGCTTCTCTGCAAGTCGCCGACGCTTCACGTCGCGCTGAACCATGCTCTTTTTAGCCATCTCTACCTCCGTCAGCTCGGTTTCCGCCGCCAGCGGCGGACCTTTCGCGTCTCGATAAAACTCAATCCAAATCGTCTACTGACGGAATGGAAAATTAAACTCTTTCAACAGTTCGCGCGCTTCGTCGTCATTGGGGGCCGTCGTGCACACGATGATGTCCATGCCGCGGATCTTGTCGACTTTGTCGTAATCGATTTCCGGGAACACGATGTGCTCCTTGAGACCCATTGCGTAGTTGCCGCGTCCGTCGAAACTCTTCGGCGACAGGCCGCGGAAGTCGCGAACGCGCGGCAGCGCGATCGTCGTCAGACGATCGAGGAAGTCGTACATGCGATCCTTGCGCAGCGTCACTTTGGCGCCGATGGCCATGCCTTCGCGCAGCTTAAAGCCAGCGATCGATTTCTTCGCCCGGGTCACGACCGGCTTTTGGCCGGCGATCAGGGTGAGATCGTTCACCGCGGCGTCGACGGCCTTACGGTCGTTCACCGCGTCGCGACCGACGCCCATATTGATGACGACCTTCTCGAGCTTCGGCGTCTGCATGACGTTCGCGTATTTGAACTTCTCGTTCAACTTGTCGCGGATCGTCTCCCAATAGAGAGTCCGCAGACGCGGGGTGTACACTGAATCAGCCATCGACAACCTCACCGTTCCGCTTGGCGAAACGGACTTTCTTTCCGTCTTCAATTTTGAACCCAACGCGCGACGGCTTGCCGTCGACGCTGATCGCCACGTTCGACACATGGATCGGCGCTTCACGGCGAATAATGCCGCCACGATCCTGGGCCGTTTGTTTCTGGTGCTTAGCGACGACGTTGACGCCGCTGACCAACACGCGCTCGTCCTTCGGATAAACCGCGAGCACTTCGCCTTCCGCGCCGCGATTCTTGCCGCTGAGGACGATCACTTTGTCGCCTTTTTTGATTTTCGCCGCCATGGCGTCGCCTCTCGTTTAAATTACCGCCGTCAGCGCCCTCGCCGTCGGCTTTCACCTTGTTCGTTCTCGCCGCCTAGAGCACTTCCGGCGCCAGGGACACGATCTTCATGTGCTGCGCGGCGCGCAGCTCACGGGTCACTGGGCCAAAGATCCGCGTACCGACCGGCTCTTTGTTGTTGTTGATCAGCACGGCCGCATTGCGGTCGAAGCGGATCACCGATCCATCGCGACGCTTGATGTCCTTCGCCGTGCGCACGACGACCGCTTTCATCACGGCGCCTTTTTTCACGCGGCCGCGCGGCATCGCTTCTTTCACCGACACCACGATGATGTCGCCGACAGAAGCGTACTTCCGCTTGGCCCCGCCTAGGACCTTGATGCACTGCACCCTCTTGCCGCCGCTGTTGTCAGCGACGTCGAGGTTCGTCT
>CAYWWL010000063.1:0-9205 GCA_964461925.1 uncultured Caulobacterales bacterium
GTCGTTCGTTTGGCGTTCTCCGAAACGGTGACCCGACCGACGCTGACCGAGCTGGGCGTCAATAACTCGTTCGGCGGCCGTTCGAACGCGCCGACCTCCACCGGCGGCAATCCTTTCTTGGAAGCCTTCGAGTCGACCAATTACGACGTCTCGTTCGAATACTATTTCGGCGAAACCGGGTTCGTCGGGATCCAAGGCTTCCACAAAGAGTTCGATAACTTCATCGAATCCCAAACCCTGCCGGTGGCCGGCGTGGTCGTCATTCCGGCGGGCAATACCGGCAACACCACAGGCGCTGATCTGCCGGTCAACGTCACCTTCCAAGACACACGGGATCGCAACGGCGAAATGGGATCGATCACCGGTTTCGAAGTGGCGTTCCAAACCGCCTTCGAAAGCCTGCCGGCGCCATGGGACGGTTTCGGCACCCAGTTGAACTACACCTATGTGACCAGCGAGATCGATCGCCAGGAGGGCACGCCCGTCGCAGATTGCGATTATAACGGCCTGTCGCCGCATTCGTTCAACGCCACCGGTTTCTATGAGAAGGGACCATTGCAGGTTCGGATGTCGTACAACTATCGCGACGAGTTCTTGTTCCAGTGCTTCTCGAACTTCTCCGAACCGCGTCAACGCGAAGCCTTCGGCCAGCTCGACTTCTCGGCGGCCTATGACGTGAACGATACCTTCCAACTCTTCGCGGAAGGCATCAACATCACCCGTTCGGACTCTCGGGACTTCTCGCGGTTCGCCAACCGGTTCCTGACCTATTCACGCACCGGGTCGCGCTTCTTGGTCGGCGTCCGCGCCAAATTCTAGAGAAGGCGACGCGATTGCGAGCGCGATCGATGACCAAACCTAAAGGGCGCCACCCTCCCGAGCGCTCTTAAGATGGGCGGCGCGGGCTTTCCCGCGCCGCTTTTTTACGCCAGGCGCGGCGCGCGTCGGCCCATCATTAAAAGGCTGGAAATCTCATGTTGGACGCCACACAAGCCATCGTCTTCGTCGTTATCACCGCTTTGATCGGATTGGCGACCTATCTCCATTGCCGCGGCGCCAACGCTGGGGACAAAAGCTCCGGACACGATTATTTTTTAGCGAATGGCGGCCTGGCCTGGTATTTCGTCGCCGGGTCTATCACTTTGACCAATCTATCGACCGACCAGCTTGTCGGGATGAACGGCAATCAGATGTTGCTCTTGGCCTGGTGGGAATTCGCCGCCGTCGCCGGCCTGTTCATCCTCGCCTTCATCTTTTTGCCGATTTACTATCGCAACGACTGCACCACGACGACGGAATTGCTGCAGAAGAAATACGGCGACAAGCACATTCGAGCGTTGATCTCCGTCTTGTTTCTATTCGGCAATATCTTCATCTTCTTGCCGGCCATTCTTTATGGCGGCTCATTGTTCCTGCTGTCCATGACCGGGGTGGATTTGCCGATTTTACCGGTCGCCATCGTCTTCGCCGTGGTTGGCGCGGCCTATGCGATTCTCGGAGGCTTACGCGCCGTGGCGGTCTCGGACACCTATAGCGGCGTCTTGATCCTGTCCTTAGCGCTTTTGGTTGTTTATCTGGCCTTGCGCGAAATCAATTTCGACTTTTCCGGCATTCCGGCGGAGCGCTTGACCTTGATCGGCGGCGACGACTCGCCGATCCCGTGGCATACCTTGTTGACTGGTATGATCTTTATCCAGACGTTCTATTGGAGCACCAATCAGACGATCACCCAGCGGGCGATGGCGGCGCCGAACATAAAGGAGGCGCAGAAGGGCGTCCTGGCGGCGGCGGCGATTCGACTGTTGATCGTTCCAGTGATCATCGTGGTGCCGGGCGTGGTCGCGTTTAAGCTGTTCGGCGACGTGAATGACGCCGCCTATGGACGGATCGTGGCGGAAGTGCTGCCGGCATGGCTCGCTGGCGCCTTCGCCGCGGCACTCGCTGCGGCCGTGCTGACGACGTTCAATTCGATCCTCAACGCCTCGGCTGCGCTCTATGATGCGATCTGCATACGGCTTATATCGGCGAAGTGAAGAGCGTGCCGCGCCTGAGCGGGTTGGTGTGCGCGGCGATGGCGGTTCTCGCGGTCCTGCTGGTGCCGTTTTTCGCCTCCCAGGAAAGCATCATCAACACCGTGCAGCAATTATACGGGCTGTTGTCGATGCCGATTCTGTCCGCCTTTATCGTTGGGCTGGCGTTTCGCAACGTTGACGCACGGGCGGCGATCATCGGCGTCGTTTCCGGGGTCGGCATTTACGCCTATCTGAGCTTCGTTTGGACGCCGTTTCACTATATTCACGCCATGTTCGTGACATTGATCGCGTCGGTTCTGACGTCGTTGATCGCCAACAGACTCATCTTCCGCCGGCGCGAAGAGATCGCGTTCGGCGCCGCGGCGGCCTAGCGCGGTCCGGACGGCCGCGAGAGGATGAAGGTCGCTGACGCGCTTAAGACGACCGCTTGCACGATGAGCACAGTCGTTGACGCCTGCAGGGCGAGCGATAGGGCGAAGACGGCGACGATCGACAGCACTGACAACGCCTTGGCGCGCGGACTGATAGCGCCATGATCGCGCCAGTCCTTAATCAGGGGGCCGAATATTTTGTGGTTCATAAGCCAGGCGTGCATGCTTGGCGACGAACGGGCGAAGGCGAACGCTGCGAGAAGCACGAAAGGCGTCGTCGGCAGCAATGGCAACGCCGCCCCGGCGAACGCCAAAGCAAGGGCGAGAAAGCCGAGCAAATTCCAGAGACCGCGCGTCATTCGCCGGAGTATAGCAGATTTTGGCGTCGCGGCATCAACGCTTAGCGACCGGTTTTATCCAATGATCTCCGATGGTTGCGGCGTCCCATGCGGCGTCCAACGCGACGGAGCAAGGCAGTGGGCGTGCGTTTCGCGCAATTGAAGCTATACTGGCGCGGGGAGAGCCGCCGCGACCATGCGGCGCTCGCGACGTCGCCGTCATCTGGGTTCAGATCGATGCGCCGAGCCGGGGGAGGCACATGGTAAATTCGAACGACGATCTCGATCTTTGCAATAACACAGTCGATGGCGACAATGTCTATGTGCTCGCGGCGACGACTTGCGACGAACCCTATCTGATCAAGGAGATCATCGGGGTGTTCGCGCGGCGCGCGGACGCGGAGCGCCGCGTCGACATGGTTCGATCCGCCATGGCCCGGGCGAATCTAAAGACGCAAATTTTTGATTATAATCTTCAATTGCCGTCGCAGAAGCCGTCCTTGCCAATCTGGATCGTGATCCTGATGACGATATTCGCCCTGTTCGTGTTTATGTTCCTTTACAAGCAGTTTGTCGCCATCTAGGCGCCTGGCGCTTAAGCCAAGCGCCGAGCCTGCGCCGTTATTCCGACGGCGCCCGGGTCGCGCGATAAACCTGGTCCGGCAGCCCTCTAATGCTGCGGCGAAGGGTTAGAGCATTGCCGCTGCAGGTATATTCAAAGTCGAATCGTTCGTCGTTTTCTTCAGCGTCAAGCGGCGGCCCGAACGGCACCACGATCCTGCCGTTCTCGTTTTCGACGATCATATTGAACTTCACCCGATTATCCGTTGGGCAGATGCTCAGTATATTGCCTTCTCTATTTGACCAATAGGCGGTGCTTGGGCCGCCCCCTTCAATGAGCACTGGCTGCTCACGGACGTCGCCGCGCGGCGTGAGCTGGCGCATCGTTGCGCGCGCCTGGGCGTTGGTGATCGTGCCCTGGGCGGTGGCGAAGTCTAATAATTGAAAGCGAATGTCCGCGTCGAAAGAATCGAGCGTGGTCGGCGGTCCGCCGGGGTTCATCCGCGCAAACACGCTCTGCAGCCAAGCCTCGAGACCGGCGGGCTCGCCAATCCAATCGCCGATGAGGCAGCGATCATATTCTCCGGTTAACTCGCAGCACTTCTTCTGCGGAACGCTTGTGTCTTCTTCAAAGCGCAACGTTAATTTGTAGTCGGCGCGATCTTCGGCGGCGTTGGAGGCGACGATGTATCGCGTTTCGGCTTCGTCGCATTTCACTTCGATGTCTTCGGGAATGTCGGTCCAGCCGTCGGGTTTGTCATTCTCTCGCCAGGAGATGTCGCCTTCGCCTTCCTCGTTTTCGCGGCGAATGAAGTATTTCTTGCCTTTTTCAAGTCGCACTTGGTGGCGATCGATGGCGAATAATTCGCTAGAAATCCGTATTTGGCCGCCGCCTTCCCCGAAGGTCGTCATCGGCCCCTTGTTTGATTCGAGCGGCATGGCGCCGCCGCAGTCTGGACTGTCATTGTCGACATAATCCTTAGCGAAAGCGTGAAATGCGTCTCGGACGGCGCCGAATTGCGCCAATTCGCGTTCCTGTTGGTTCTTGCCACCGCCCGACTGCGCCCTGATGATGGCGAGAATTCCCTCCTGGCCGAAGCCGCTAGCCCGCGCGAAATGATGCAAAACGGCGGCGGCGGGATAGTCTTGGCGGGTGAACGGGCGATCAGCGTCGTAGGCTATCGCCGAGCTATGTTCATTGTTGACGCACGGATAAACCTCCGCCGAGAAATATTCCGCGGTGCCTTCCGCGAGCCAGCCGTTCTTTCGATCGGGTATGTTCTCGGCGAAATTGAACCATTGGACGCAATGAAACACCTCGTGCGCGAGCAACTGCTTTATAACGTCCTCGCCTTGTTCCGTCGCATTGGTGATGGCGCTGTCATAAACCGCGATAGGGCACGGCCCGAACGCCCAGTCGCCTGGCAGGGAAACTTCGCCTTCGGTCAAGTCGTCGTCAGTGTAAAACGGCCCGGAGCCGGCCTCGACCGCCGTTTCGTTGCTGACCAAAATATAGGTTTCATGCACGGCGAGCCCTAGGCCCTGAAAGTGCCTTACTGAACGATCAAATCCCTCGGCGATCGTCTCCAACAGTTCCGCGGCGTCGAGCGGCGGCGAGTCGTCCCAAGCGGCGGTGTAGAAGATTCGATATTGCGTGCCAGGACCGACGATCAAAGCGTCGCTGATTGGGTCATATTCATAGCAGGCGAAGGCGCCGCCGCTGCGGGGGAACATCGTCACGCCGCGTTCCCCCCAGAAGTCGCCGCAGTCCATTTGCGCTTCGGCGTACTGGGGCGCGAACGTCGCCCCAAGAATCGCGGCCAGAATCAAAAGCTTAATGCAACGCCAAAAGTTCGCCATGTGGTCCCCCGGTTCAATCCTAAATTAGGTCATGGCGGCGTTCGGAAATCAATCGCCATTAGTGCGACTGCGTCACAATTTTGAGATGAAATGGCCCGACAGTTCTTGTTATAAGGCGGGCCTAGACGAATCCGGGGAGGGGAAGGCCAAATGTTAGTTAGGATTTTATCCGTCATGGGCGCGATCATCGCGTTCGCGCAATCGGCCGCCAGCGCCGAGGACCGGGAGCACCCGTTATCGTTCATGTTCGGCGAATGGCGCGGCACGGCGGTGATCGCCCAACGCGACGGCGGCGATCTCGTCTTGACGCAGACCGAACGCGTCGGACCGCTGCTCGGCGGCGACATCGTCGCCATCGAAGGGGTCGGTTATAGGACGAACGGCGAAAAAGCCTTCAATGCTTTCGCCATCGTTTCGCCCACCGGGGCTGACGGCGCTTGGGAAATGCGGTCCTATAATCGCGGCTATGGCGGCACCTATCCATTCGCTCCGACGGCGACCGGTTTCGTCTGGAGCACGCCGGCGGGACCGAACGCGCGCAATGAATACAAGGCTGATTTCGCCGACGGCGTGTGGCGTCAAACCGGCCACTACGTCGCCGACGGCGCGCCGCCGCGCAAATTCATCGACATGACGCTGGAGCGTATCGGCGACACCGACTGGCCGGCGGCGGGCGCTGTGCCGGCGTCGGAATAGCCGACCTGGCGGCTAGGCGAAGCGACCAAGGATCTGATCATAGCCGTTGCGTCGCTGAAACGGTCCGATGGTTTCGATTTGCGGTTCGGCGTGGTCGATGTCAATGCGCGCAGTGTCTTTGCTGAGCCGTTTGATAAAGACGCGCAACACCGCGCGGGCGTGAGTCGCGCCAAGGCACGCATGATGGCCGCTGCCGAACCCGACATGCGGATTAGGCGAACGGTCCACTTTCACGGCGCCGGGATCTTCGAATACGGACGGATCGTGATTCGCAGCGGCCCAGCATAGGGACGCGCGCCCGTCCGCGGCGACGTCGTGCGCGCCGACGCTGGCTCCTGCTTTGCACACCCGACCGATATGGGCGAGGGGCGACAGGGCGCGGACGAACTCCTCCACGGCGAGATTGATCGAGCGCTGATCTTTCGCCACCGCATCGAGCGTTTCGCGGCGATCGGCGAACCAGACGATCATGCTCGCGATGGCGTTGATCAAGGTGTCGCGTCCGCCGGCGAAGGTGAGATTGGCGACGCCGATCATCTCATCGGTCGTGAGCGGACGATTATCGAACGTCATGCGCGTGAGGGCTGAGAAGAAGTCCTCGCCTGGCGTCGCGCAGGCCGCCGCGATCCGATCTTCGAGATAGGCGTGCAGTCCTGCGCCCCGCGCAGGCCCGTCGTCTCCGTCTCGAAACACATGCACGCCCCAGCCAATCCACGTGTCCGCCTCGGCCATAGGCGTGTTCAGCAGCAAGGCGAGGGCGCGGGACTGCAAAGGCACGATAAAGTCGCGCACGAATTCGATTGGTTCCGTCGTCGTTGACCGATCGATCGCGGCGGCGAGCTCCTGTCCGATCAAATGATCCAGCGCAGCCTGAAACGCCGGCTCGGCGGGGCGGCGGAACCAAGGTTCCAATTGGCGGCGAAGATCGGTGTGCGCCGGCGGGTCGGTTTCGATTGGCAGCTGCCTGACGCTGCGCACGTCGTCTTCCGCCGGGATCGGAACCCGAAATGGCGCGTCCGAGCTGAACGTTCGCCAATCCCGCGCAGCGTCGCGCACCGCGCGCCAATTTGTCAGCATGACGATCGGTTCGCCGGCGATCTCGATCGTGGCCGCGCCGTCGTTGCGGGTTTCTGAAAAAATATCGCAAGAATCTCGATCGACGTTCATGGCGGTCACACGGTTGGGGCTGGTGATCACAATATTTCCAAATAGTACGATACTTTATACTGGTTGTGAACATTGCAGCGATGCTGCTAGAATATGCAAAAAAATGCAAAAATATGCGCGAGCGGCGTGCGGTAGGCTGGCGCGAACCGATTGGGAGATCTCGCTCATGAGGACTTTTGTGCCCGTTCGCGCGACTAAGGCCGTGCTTCGCGTCGTCGGCGCCGTCTGCGCCATAATGGTTTTATCAAGCTGCAATCAGGCGGCCGAGCGGCGATCTGCAAAGGCGTCGGCTGAAGCCGCCCCTCCGGATGCGACGGGCCAACCCAAAGCGGCTGCGTTCGATTTCGGCGGCGTGTTCGACGACACCATCGCTGGCACCATTGATCGCACCGTAATTCCGCGCCGACCCGACGGTCCGCCTAATATCGTGTTGATCATCGCCGACGATCTTGGTTGGCCTTATCTCGGCTTTTTGGGCGACGACAACGTCATGACGCCAAACATGGACGTGCTCGGACGCGGCGGCGCGGTCTTTGAGACAGGGCATAGCGCGGCCAATTATTGTCGGCCGACGCTTCAATCCTTGATTACTGGTTTGTACCCGACGCAGTACGAGCAACGCGCCGGCGCGATCGCCGAAGCGCGTATGGCGGCGTCGCCGCCGCCGCCGGAAGTGGACACGGCGCGCGAAAGAGAGATTGTCCTGCGGCGCCATCAAACAGCCGCGATCGAAGAATTCGAGACTCTGCCGCGCATCCTCGAACGATCCGGCTACGTCTCCCATCAAAGCGGCAAATGGTGGGAGCAATCCTTTCGCCACGGCGGCTTCACCCATGGCATGACCGAAGGCTGGGATTGGCGCGACGCCGCCGCCCTAGGCGATCGCTGGTTCTTCACTTTCATGGGCGGCCGCGGCAACGAAATCGGCCGTTCGACCATGGCTCCGGTGACCGACTTCATCGCCGACAATGCGGATCGTCCGTTTTTCCTATGGTATGCGCCCGCGCTTCCCCATGTGCCGCTCAATCCACCGGACACGTTCTATAAGTATTTCGAGAATCGAGACGATCTGTCGGAATCGGCGAAGCTCTATTACGCCAACATCGCCTGGTTCGATTGGGGCGTCGGCGTGCTGCTTGATAAATTGCGGCAAGAGCGCGTGCTCGACAACACGTTGATCGTCTACATCAACGACAATGGTTGGGAGCAGCCGCCTGACGAAGAATATGCGGACGAAGACATCAATTTCGCCAATGGCGGGCCGCGCGGCAAAACGTCATTCTTCGAAACTGCCTTCCGCACGCCAATTTTCTTCTATTGGGCGGACGAAATCGCCGCCAGACGGGACGTGGACACATTAGCGCATACGATCGACGTGATGCCGACCATTCTCGACTATGCGGGGATCGAAGCGCCTGAAGGGCTGCCGGGGTATTCCTTGCGACCCGCGATCGAGGGCGCGCCGATCGACGGCGCGCGCGATTTCATGATCGGGTCCATGGACCGCCACCGCGCGGGAACTGACTTCCGCGGACGTCCCGTCGACGGCGGCAGCGATCATATGGGTCGAGACCTTAACGGTTACTATCGCCGCGATCGACGCTGGCATTTCGTCTGGCTGCCGAAGACCGACGAAACGGCGCTGTACGACCTGCAATCGCAAGACGCCGCGCCGGCGGACGTCGCTGCGGCCCACCCGGACCTTGTGGCTGAATTCAAGGCCGACATCGACGCGTGGCGCCGTCAATATGACGGCTGACGCCAGCGTGCGATGCGTAACCGGGGATTTGCGTTGCGGCGCGCGATCGGCCTAGGCTGCGCCCGCGTCGGCCAGCGCAAAGCGACGGCGTTGATCCCGGGGAGGCTCGACCATGCGACATATCTTGGCTGCAACCGCGCTTGCGGCCGCACTGGCTTCGCCCAGCGGGGCGAAGGAAATCCCTGGCCGCACGCAAGCCGTCATCGACGTGCACCGGCATGGCGCCTGGCCGGACGGCGACGACGCCTTCTATCTCGCCAAGACCCTGTCGACCATGGCTGACAATGGCGTCCGCCTATCAGTTATTTCGCTTACGGACTATGAAGACGTAGAGACATGGGTCGACGCTGCGCCGGGCGCGTTCATCGCTGGCGTTATGGTAGGCTGCCCGCGTAACGCCGCTGAGCCGCGATACAAGTG
>CAYWWL010000064.1:0-9089 GCA_964461925.1 uncultured Caulobacterales bacterium
AAGCGATCTTCAAATGCGAGATCGATTCGCGCGTCAGGCGCGGCGGCGGTCAGCGCTTCAAGAGCGCCGACATTGACGATTAGGCCGTCGCGCACGGCCACCGCTTCGGCGACGCCGCCGTCTGTGGAAGTCGACGCCATGGTGATGACGCCGCGCGCCGGATAAATAACGGTTTCGCCGCGATCCTCGCCGGCGCGCCCGCAACCGACCGCCGCCAAGAGCGTCGCCGCCGCCGTCAGTGCTTTTAACCCGCTCATGCCCGCCCCCTTTATGCGCAATCGTCCGGCGACGTCAGCGCGCGTTTCTTGCCGTCCATCTCAACCAGGTATTCGCTTGGTACGGAATGTACCGGATAGCGACGGAGATCGTGAAGCCATGCCCTAACGCCACGGTGCCCCGCGAACGCCTCGCGCCAGCGCCTATTGCGTGATGCCTCTCCGAGACTAACCGAAATCCACCCCCCAATCCAATGGCATGGCTTGACACCGCGGCTGGGGCGCCCAGGATCCCTTGGCGAACAACAAGAGAACTGCGATGGCCGAGCAAGCCTATTTTGGGTTTCAACAACAGACCTTTCATTATTTCACGCGCTCACACCACGCGCCGCCAGACGATGTAATCGCGTCCGACGCCGACTGGCGCGGCGCCGACATGGTCGAAGAGCCTGATTGGCGTTATCGGTTCACAAGCGACGATATCGCCGAACTTGAAACCGCCCTCGCTCACGCCAAATCGCTCAATAAGAAAATGGGCGCACTGACCAAGCAGGATTTTCCGCTGCCGCGACTGAGCGCGGAGATTGATCGCTGGCGCGCCGCCATCGTGACGGGGCGCGGGTTCCAGGTCATGTCCGGTCTGCCGGTCGATCGCTGGGGCGAAGAAGACGCTTCGATCGCATATTGGTGCCTCGGCCTGCATCTTGGGCGCCCCGGCGCGCAGAACGTCCATGACGATCTGCTCGGCCATGTGCGCGATACTGGAGCCGACAAGAGCGATCCATTCGTGCGTCAATATTTGACCACCCAAAACATCCCGTTTCATTGCGACGCTGCGGACGTCGTCGGATTGCTATGCCTGAAGAAAGCCAAGCATGGCGGGGCCAGCCGGATCGCGTCGTCGGTGCGGATTTTCAATGAACTGCGCACGCGCCGGCCAGACCTCGCGGCGGTCTTGTTCGATCCTTTCCCCCTGGACGTTCGCGAGGAGAACGATGCTGGCCTAAAATCGCTGCCCATTCCCCCGTGCCGGTTCGCCGACGGCGTTTTGCGAACCTTCTATCATGCGGAGTATTTTAGAACCTCGAGCCGGCATGACGGCGTGTCGCTGACGCCGGTCCAGGCCGAAGCGCTCGATCTTTACGACGCGATATCGAATGAGCCGGGCGTCGCGTTAAACATGGATCTTGAACCCGGCGACGTGCAGCTATTGTCCAATCATCTGATCGTTCACGCTCGCTCTGATTATGAAGACCATGACGACCCGGCGGAAAAACGACACCTATTGCGGCTATGGCTGTCGATCGTCTAAGGCGATCGACGCAAGCGCCACTCTTCGGCTACAAAAATTCGTTCAGTAGCGCGATGAAATCGTCAAATTGGTCGTGATGAACCCAATGACCGGCGTCTTCAAAGAGACGCACTTGCGGGTCATTGTTGAAATAGGAAAGCCTGCCGTCCTTTTCCGGATTAGACGCCCAGCTTTTGCCGCCATAGATCAATAGAGTCGGACACGTAATCGCGCCGAACAATTCATGTTGGGCCTCGCGCGGCATGTCGATCGGGCTCCAAATTTGGATATACGGATCGAATTTCCAGCTCCAGGTGCCGTCTTCGTTACGCGTGGCGCCGTGGATCGTCAGGTGTCGCGCTTGCTCGTCGCTCAAAAAGTCGTTGGCGCCCTTCATCCGGGCCAAGGCGTCGTCGAGGCTCGCGTACTTTTTCGGCGTTCTGCCGCTGGCTTTGCGCTTCGCTTCGATCCAGCTGCGCACCCGATCCGCCATCGGGTTCGCCGCCATTTTCTTCATCATGTCAGGCGACGGTCCGAGCCCTTCAATCGCCACGAGTTTTTTCACCGTCTCCGGATAAAGTCCGGAGTAACGCAAAGCGATGTTGCCGCCCAGGGAATGCGCCACAATGGTGACTGGCGCCAGGTCCAACAAATGAATGAGCTGCGCGAGATCGTAGACGAACCCTTGCATCGGGTATTCGCCATCGTCCGTCCATTGGCTATCGCCATGGCCGCGCAAATCCGGCGCGATGACTCGCCACCCATCGGCCAAGGCGCGCGCGGTCCAATCCCATGATCGACAATGGTCCTTCCCGCCATGCAGTAAAATCAGCGGCGGGGCCGATGGGTCACCCCATTCGGCGTAGTGCAGCTTAAGCCGTTGCGAGACGATCCGGTTCGATGCGGGGCCATATTCATTTGAGCGCGCCATGCAAATCGCTTAGCGGAGACAGGCGGATTGTGTCCATGGGCGGACGCAGTTGCGGGGGTTTTCCCGCCGCCGGCGAGCATTAGTCGCCCGAAAATTGCGCCGGTCGTTTCTCTAAGAACGACGCGATCGCTTCGGCTTGATCGCCCGATTGCCGCGTCAACAAGAATTGATCGCGATCCATGAAGCTCGTCGCATAAGCCAAAGGTTGCGCGCTGGCGTCGATCGCTTGTTTCGACATCCGCAACGCCATTGGCGGCAGCGCAGCGTACTCCTCAGCCAAAGCGGTCGCCGCCGCCGCCGCGCCGCCGGTCGCGGTCACCTCGTCGACCAGCCCCCATGCAAGGGCCGTGGCGGCATCCAATTTGCGCCCGAGAATGGTCAATTGCTTCGCGCGGGACGGCCCCACTAACGCCACCAGTCGCGGAACTGAACGCCAACTCATATTCATTCCAAGGGGAATTTCCGGCAAGCGAAACCGCGCGCCTTCGCCAGCGATGCGATGATCGCACGCCGCCGCCAGCGCCAATCCGCCGCCAATGCAAAATCCTTCGACCGCGGCGATGGTGATTTGCTCCAGATCCGCCCAGGCCTGGCACATGTCAGGACCGAGGCGCAGCGCGGCGCGTTGCCGCAAAAGCGTCTCGCCCGCTTGAGCCTGCAGCGCCGGATCGCTCAAATCAGCCCCTGCAGAAAATACGTTCGCGCCCCGAATGACGACCACGGAGCTCTCCACGTCGTCGGCCAATGCGCGCGCCGCTTCCTTTAGCTCGGTCATTCCCTGTACGGATAGGGCGTTGAGATCGTCGCCGCGGTCATAAATCGCTTCGACAATGCGTCCGCGTCTGGCGATCGAGACATAGTCGCCGACTTGCTCGAGGGTATCGGATTCCGCCATCATTGTTTCCTCATTCCGGAGCCATTCGCGCTCATTCCTACCATAGCTCGCAGGGCGATCCACAGCTTGAATGGCGCCCTGGGCGATATTGTCGTGGCGTCAAAACCGCGCCACACTCCCTTAAGGACGAGACGCCGAGGTAAAGATCGTCCTCTGTGAGGAGGCCTTCCGTGACCAACCGCTTCGTAACGCCGCTGGTTCTAGCGCCGGTCATTGCCATGACGATGATCGTCGCCGCCGCCATCGCAGCCGAGGAACGCGCTGACATAAGCGCTGACGCAAAGGGAGACGCGCCAGCCCCCATGCTGACCCGCGCAACGCCGACAATCGACGCTCAAGCCATTCGTCTTTATGACGGCGCCGCGCCTGGCTCGGAGAACTGGACCCGGCAAGAAGTCTGGAGCCAGATGGCCGACGAGCGTTGGGTGCGCAATGTCGTGACGCCAACGCTGATTCCGGTTTTACCCGAACGAAACCCCACCGGCGCTGCTGTGCTGGTGGCGCCGGGGGGCGGCTTTCAGTTCGTCTCCATCGACAACGAAGGATACCCGATTGCGCAATGGTTGGCGGCGAACGGCGTCGCTGCATTTGTTCTAAAATACCGGGTGATGAAAACGCCCCATGACGAGGACGACGCCAGCGCGTTTTTCGAGAGAATGTTCGACCCAGCAACGCCGGCTTCCGAGCAGCCTGATCGGTCGGTCGGCTTGGCGCTCGCCCTCGCCGACGCCCGCGCCGCCCTGGCGATGATCCATGATCGCGCCGATGAATGGGACGTCGACCCATCGCGCATCGGCATGCTCGGCTTCTCCGCCGGCGCCCTCACGACCTTGGCGGCGGCCCATGGCCCGGACGACGCGCCGAAGCCGGCTTTTCTCGGCTATATTTATGGGCAGATGACCGGCGTCGACGCGCCAACGGAGGCGCCGCCCTTGTTCGTCGCGCTCGCCGCCGATGACGGTTTATTCGGCGAGCAAGCTTTTGACCTCATCGATTCTTGGCGCGACGCCGGCGCTCCGGTCGAGTTCCACTTCTACGAAACAGGCGGCCACGGCTTTGGTTCCTATAAACGGGGCGCGACCGCGGACCTCTGGTTCGACCAATTCCTCGCCTGGATGCGCGCACGCGGCTTATTGCGCGCCGAAGAGTAACGCCCCAGGATCCGAACGATTGCAGATCGCGCGAAGGCCTTTACGGAACGACACGATGGTCAACGGCGGACGAAGAGAGCGCCAGCGCACCGAAACGACGTATACGAACGCTAGTAGTTTCGCGTTCTATGTTTCGCCCGGGAATTGCGCTCGCCATTGTGCGGTAACGACACGCTAGAGCGGGGAGAAGAATGTTGAAATCCACCCACCAGGCGCGCGCGCTTCTGCGCCTATGCGGCGCGCTTTCCGCGACGCTGTTGCTGTCAGTCGGTTGCGATCGCGGCGTCAACTCGACGCAATTGCCGGAACCGACGGCGACCATGTCGCGCCCCGGGCCAGTATTGGACCAAGCCGCGTTGCAGGCGCGGCTCGACGCGTTGCAGACGGCGAATCCAGATGTTCAAGGCTTCGCCGTGGCTGTCGTCACGCCTGAGGGCGAGTTGATATCCGCTGCGTCAGGCGTCGCCGCCCCGGATGGCAGAGCGATGACGCCGGCGACGCCTGTGCGCCTCGCATCGATCACCAAAACATTCGTGGCCGCGGCGATCCTACGATTGGCGGAAGAAGGGCGCTTGTCCCTTGACGACGCAATCGCAACGCGGATTTCGGCGGAAACGGGGGCGCTTTTGCGCGAAGATGGGTACGATCCGAACGCCATCACTATTCGTCATCTCCTCGCCCACGTCGGCGGCCTCGGCGATCATTTCCCCACCCGCGCCTATCAAGAAATGGTCTTAGCCGATCCGCGACGCGTTTGGACGGCCAAGGAGCAACTACGGGTCTTTATCGACGTCACGGATCCGGTCGGACCGCCCGGCGGCCAATTCTATTATTCCGATCCAGGTTACATCTTGCTCGCCGAGGTCATCGAAGGCGTCTCCCGCGCGCCCTTCGCCAAAGCCGTGAAGTCATTGACCCGCGTCGACGCGCTTTCATTGACGCCTATTTGGTGGGAAGGCGAAACGCCGCCGGTCGACGCTGTGGAACGCGCCCATCAATGGCTTGGCGAGATCGACACCTATGCGATCCACGGGTCGTTCGATGCGTTCGGCGCTGCGGGCGTGATCGCCAGCGTCGAAGCCACCGCGCAGTTTTTCGCAGCGCTGTTCGGCGGCGATATCTTCGAAGATCCGGAAACTTTGTCGCTGATGACAACGGCCCCTGGCCATCACGGCGACAGCCCATACCGCTTCGGTCTCTACGCCACAGAATTCGCAGGACACAGAGTTTATGGCCATGGCGGGTTTTGGGGCACGGACGCGATGGTCGCGCCGGAGCTTGGTCTCGCAATGGCGAGCGTCGCATTGAGTAAATCAGGCCTCGACGCACTGTTGACCTTCGAAGGCGAGATTGTGCAACTGTTCGCCGACAAGGAGGCGCAGAACGCCGCCGAGCCGGAAACGAAATAGAACCGCAAGCAGGACGAGGGCGGCATGGAATGGTCACTATTCAGCGCCATCCCATGCCGCGCCTGTCTCCCCACAGGCAAGTCGGTCGGGGGTTGGATAGGTCGGCGACGCGTTCGCTTTCGGCGCTCTGGGCGTTTCAGCGGCAATTGCCCGGCGTCGGCTGAAAATCACTCCCACAAATGACCCAGCGACCGCACCGATGGAAATTCTAGGGTCGCCGCGATCGACGAGAAACCTAAAACTTTTTAGTCGCCGATAACGGGTTGGAGAAATAGCTGCGAATAGCGGTATTACATGGCGTTAGGCTTGCGATGGTCGGCGCTTTGCTCAATCGATGATTGATCAGCGGGCCGCATAGGTCGATGATGAACCGCGCCAAACCGACGCCTATGGGAGAAACCCCGATGCACGCCGATCCGTGTAAAGTGCTGGTGATCGACGATCACGAGATCACCCAATCCGGACTCTCATTGCTCCTCAAAGACAGCGATTTTGAACTCTGCGGCATGTTGCGCTCTGGCGCGGAAACCCTTCCCTTTATTCAAAGCGAAGCGGTCGACGCCGTTATCCTTGACCTCGGATTGCCTGACATGCCCGGTCTTGCCCTATTGGCGGAATTGGTCGCCGTCTATGATTTGACCGTGATCGTGCTGACCGGCGTGCAAGACCCCGCCGCCTACGCGACGGCCATCAAATTGGGCGCCCGCGGCGCGGTGTCTAAGTCAGATCAAGCCACTTGCATATTGGATGCGCTTGAGGCGGCTCGACTGGGGAACACCTATCAGTCGCCGGAAGTGAAGCGGCTTCTCGCCGCCCAGCATACGCCCGACATCGTGCTGACCCCGCGACAAATGGCGATCCTGCAATTCCTCGCCAATGGCGAAACCAATAAGGAAATCGGCTATCGGCTGAGGATCGCGCCGCCGACGGTGTCATTTCACCTGAAAGAAATCCGGCAGAAGCTGAGCGTCGACAACAATAAGAAGATACTCGAGAAAGCGCGGACCCTCGCGCTTATTTGACGTCGCGCAACAGCGGATGATCGAGCAATTCACGATGCAATGGCCGATACAACATCGTATCGACGCATTCGCCGCCGAGCGCGCGCATCTGCGAACTTGTGTCGAAGGTCACGCCGACGCCCTGTTCTAAGCGTCGGTCCAGCGCCGATCGATCCTTATCCAGATCAAGAAGAGTGACCGCGCCGAGCGTCGTCAGTTCTTCAAGAGTGACGACGGTCAGACGCGGCGCGACCATCGGCGCGCGTATGGAAACGGCGGCGCCAGCGCCGACCGCGCTGTCGATCTCCATGGATCCGCCGAGCCGACCGATAATCGACCGTGCGATGTTGACGCCCGATCCCGACTGGGTTCCCCCAGCGCCCGCCGTGGGCGAAATCCGCGCCAGCGCGCCTTCGTTCAACTGCGCAAGCCGGTCCGGCTCGATCCCGCAGCCTGTATCGCGCAACACGATAGTGAGGTCCTCGCCCTCTGCGGCGACGCGGACGCGCAACCCGCCTTGCTCGGTGAACTTCAAGCTGTTCGCCATAAAGTTCGACAAAGCGCGCATCAGCAAGGCGCGATCGGACAAAATATGCCCAGCGACGTCGATCTCGACGTCGAAGGATAATCTCTTATCTTTGTAAAGCGGTCGATAGATGCGCTCGAGAGACTGCATCAAATCAGCGGCGGTGAACGCGCTGAGCGCCACGCAGCGCCGATCGGCGGCGTAGTCGCTCGACGCCGACATGGTCGTCGCCAGTATGTCATTTAGATACGATGCTGACGATTTAAGCGTCTGGACGAGCATTTTATCGTCGTCCCCATGGGTCCGCTCCAAATAATGGGCGGCGTTATTGATCGCCAACAAGACCTGCCTGGTGTCGTGCCCCGACGCATGCAAGAGCGCGTTCTGGTCGTGGATCGTGGCCGTGGCCAGGGCCTTCTCCTCCGCCAATTCATTCGCTTTCAAGCTCAAGGCGAGCTTTTCTTCAAGATTGGCGGCGTGCTCTTCGACCAATCGTTGATGGGTCTCTTTCTCTTTGACGATGCGCCATCCCAAGGCGAGGGTCAGAAAGAACGCTTCGAACAAACCAGTGACGCCCATCGACGTCACCGCTAAAGGGATGCCGCGATCGTTGAAGAAAAACGTCATCGTCAAGACATAGGCGCCGAACGCCGCAAATCCGCACCACCCGACGAATAAGGGCACGTATTCCGCGCCAAACGCTTTCACGGCGCGCAGGCCAATAATCGGAAAGCCAATCGACGAAACGCAGATGAATCCCCATGTGACGGTTCGCAACAGGCGCTTGGCGTCGGCGCCGATCAAGGCGCTGATCATCCAAAGGCCGATCAATGCGACGCCAATGGCGATCACGCCCCGCAGAACGATATCGACGCGGGGGAAATTATCCTTCGTCGACAGAAGCGCGCGGGCGAATTGCGCCATGAACGCCACGAACAGACATTTGACGATCTCTGCGACAAGCAAGCTCACGGTGGGAAACCTGGCGAGCCCGGCGACGTCCACATAGTTCACGGAATGCGCGATCAAAGCGAACAGCGAAAGCTCCGCGCCGATCAAATAGAGATAGAGATATTCGCGCTGGGCGATGAAGAAAATCACGTTGACTGCGATGATCACCAGAATGGCGCTGAGAATGAACGTGAACTTTGTGTTCTGCGCGAAGCTGAGGTCCAAAAACCCTTCATGGGTCCAAATCTGCAATGGCAATGAAGAGGTGTTTTCGACGATGGTTTCAACGGCCAGCAATTTCGTTTCGCCAGGCCCAAGTTGGATCTGCGCGCCAAATCCAATAAAGCGCTTTATGTTTTCAGCGTAGGCGGATTTGTCCGCGCCGTCGAACAGCACCTCGGGGATGTCGCCGGAGATGTCGTAGATGCTGAGATATTGGACCGAGTGCCGCTTGGTGGTGAAGATCCAGGACGCCGCTTCGCTCGTGCCGTTACGCACTGGCAAAAGCACCAACAGCGGCGCGCCTTCGACGCCCAAATTCATTCGCGGCGCGGAGACGGTCGAGAACCGATCAATGTCGCGCAATATGTTGGCGCGGCTAACAGCGGCGTCGTAGTGGGTGGTCACTAGAACATGGCGCGAAATCTCCGCCGTCGAGTGATCGCCATCTAACGTTAACGGTTCGAGTTCGGCGGCCACGGCGCTTGCGAACGCCGACA
>CAYWWL010000065.1:0-9075 GCA_964461925.1 uncultured Caulobacterales bacterium
AACGTGTCTTGGGTTTTCGTCCGATCCGTGAACATCGCGCCGAAGGCGATCTCCAAGAGCGCGCCGCGGTCGACGTTCCAACTGCCGTCGAACTTGGCTTCGAAAATCTCGTCCTCGACCTCCGTGCGGTTAACGTTGACGAAGTGGAGGCGCTGGATCGTCGGGTCGGTGGCGCCGACGATATTGGTGATCGTCGAAATGCCGTCGTCATTAGCCAGTTCGATCAAAGGCGAGGCCGGCGCCAGCGCGCCGAGCACGACGAATGGATTGACGCTGGTCCGGGTCGAGCGAGAATAGGCGACGTCGAGCACCGCGGTGAATGTTTCCGATACGTCCCAATCGAAGTTGCCGCCAATCGCGTACGTCTCCGCGTCGCGATCGTTCGGAGCGTTGATCACATTGTCGTTCTGCGACAGGCCGACGAGACCGTCCAGAGCCGGATTGCGATCAAGGAAGGTTTGGCCAGGACGGCTAAACGACACCACCGTGCCGTTGCCGTCAATCTGCGGATCGATGAAGGGCGGGCTAAAGAAACCGGAGAACTCCGTCGCGAAGGAATCGACGTCGAAGCTGGTGTAAAGGCCGTCCAAAGTGAAGGTGAAGCGCTCGCCATCGGAATATTGCGCGGTCCCATTGAGGGTCAGACGTTCGCGATCCTGCACGTCGCGGCGATGCACGACCTGCTGCTGCACCCGGGCGCCGTCAGGCAACGCGCCGAGATCGGTGGCGGTGAGGCCGCTCGAGCCTTCCGCAGCGTCGACGATCTGGTCGCCGGAGCGCAGCGCGAAACCATTGGTGAAGGACGAGTCCTCCTGCGCCTTACGATTGCTGTAAGAGGCGCCGAGCAAGAGCCCGAGGGTGCCTTCTTCATTGGCCCAGGAAGCGACGCCGGAGAATTGCGGGCTGAACTCTTCGCGCAACGTGTCGTAAAGCCCCGCCGCCGAGACTGTCACCGAAGTGCCGGTGTCGAGCGGCCGTGCGGTGACGATGTTGACCAGGGCGCCGATGCCCCCGGATTGCAGATTGGGCGTCGACGTTTTGAAGACTTCAGCGCGCTGAAGGACATCGGACGACAATACGTCGAAGGAAAACTCGCGGCCGGGATTGTCCGTGGCGATGGTGCGGCCGTTCAGCGTGACGGCGTTGAACTCCGGCCCGAGGCCGCGCACGGTGATGAATTGGCCTTCGCCGCCCGAGCGGTCGATGGCGACGCCGGTGATGCGCTGCAAGGCTTCCGCCAGGTTGGTGTCAGGGAATTTGCCGACGTCTTCAGCGGAGATCGCGTCGACGACTTGCTCCGCATTCCGTTTCACGTCGAGGGATTGCTGCAGCGATCCCTTAATCCCCGTCACGACGATGACGTCGCCGCCGTCGTCTTGGGCCAATGCGCCCGTCGCCGGCAGAACCGCGGCGGCGGCCGTGCTCAACAATAATCCCCTCAACTTCGTCATGCCTAAACCTCCCTTGGCGCGATATTCAGTCCACGCCGTTTGCGTTTGTTTTTTCGCCTCGTGCGGACCAACGCGAAGGCGCCGACGCGGGCGCATTCAATTGGCGTCGCCGAAGCGTTAACCAAAATCGACGCAAATGTGTCATGCTGCGCATCGCCGGCGCCATGGGGCGATTGGCGTGGCATGTGTTTTTTGGGATAATGGCGGGCGACCGCGGTCGGCGCCGCGGCGCCGCGAAAGAGAACGCAAAACGCCCGCAATCACTATTTTCCAGGCATGCGCGCGCGGTACTCCCGCGGCGACCAGCCGATGGTTTTGCTAAACTGTTTGCTAAAATGGTACTCGTCGCAATAGCCTAGCTCTTCAGCGATATCGCGCAGCGTCAGGCCGCGGTCGGCGAGCAAATCGCAGGCGCGCTCCATCATTATTGCAGTGCGATATTTGCCGGGCGGCATGCCGGACAGTTTGCGAAATTTTTTGCGAAATACTTCATACGCGACGTCCATGGCGCGCGCGGCGCCGTGCACGGTTTCCTCCGCATCTAACGCATCCTTGGCGTGCTCCAACCATTTAATGTCGGCTTCAATATCGTCGCGAGCGGCGTGCTGTATGTCCATCAAGAGGCTTTGCATGCGCATCGCCTCCGCCATCATCTTGATCGGATCGCCTTCATTGCTGTCACCGATGGTCTGCTTGATTCGATCGAGCCAATAATCCGTCGGATGCAATGGAATCACGGGTTTCGACGTGTCGAAGCAGCCCTCCTGGCGCCATAGATCGAACACCGATCCTTCGAACACGAGATAAAGCTCGTCCCATGTTTCACCCCGCGGCGGGCCGTACCAATGTTCGACGCCAGGCAGAACGACGATGGCGTCCCCTGGATTCACCGACAATTCCAACCCGGTCTCGTCCTCATAGCGCCCGCCCCCGCGCAACACGAACACCAATGTAAAATGGGGCAAGACGCGTTTCGGCGTCAAAACCCCCGCCCCATTTTTCACAAAGCAAGCGATTCGCACCCCGCCAATGGGCGAGACGGCCATGTTTCGGACGAAAAAAGTGCTTTCTTCCATTGCGCGGATCCGTGACTAGGGCGCAGACGTAAAGCCAATTCACCCGGTTAGCCCATACCAAAAAACACATTATTGTCCCAGATTGAACCTTCACAGCCATAACGAGCCGAGTAGGCTGGCCGATCATGGCGCGGACGGGCGAATTTCAATCGTCGGTTTTGGTGGCATTGCTTATCTTCTTTGGCGCAATCATTGATTGCGCATGACGACGCGCCGATGGCATATTCTTAGCGACCAATTCAATGGGCATTCGGATTAAAAAAATGAAGCTTCCCAAATGCCAGTAGCCAAGCCAAAAAACGCCGCCGCGCCGAGACCGGCGTCGAAGCCCGCTAACGCGCCTGGTCCAATCGGGACGGTCGGGGCCGACGATGCGGCGACGGATGAATTTATCGTCCTGAAGAGCGCCGAGACCGAGCTGGTGCTGGAAGCGCCGCGCGGGGCGCGCCCCAACATCCTGTACTGGGGACCGACATTGTCGGCGACGAGTCCGGAAGAATTGAAATTATTGTCCGTGCGGCAATGGGCCCACGGCGGCGCCGCCGTCGACGTTCCGCCGTCTCTGTCAAATGAGCTCGCCGCCGGCGTGCCGGGGCCGCCAGGCTTCATCGCCCACCGCAGCAGCACCGATTGGGCCGCGATCTTTCGCGTCGCCAGCGTCGCGCGGCCGACGCCGCACAGCGTCGCCATCACGTGCGACGACGCCAACACCCAGATGCGGGCCGTTTATACGATCGAACTCAATCCGGACAGTCACGTGATCGAAGCGACCACGTCGATCACCAATCTTGGCGACGCGCCGGTGATCATCGACTGGTGCTCGGCGCTTTGCCCACCCCTCGAGCGCCGCCTGACACGGCTGATGTCATTCACCGGACGTTGGGCGATGGAGTTCCAGCAACAAGAGATCGTCGCGTTCCGAGGCAGTTATTTGCGCGAGAACAAAAGCGGCCGCACCAGCCATGACAATTTTCCTGGCCTCATCGCATTGACGGAGTTCACCAGCGAAAAGTCCGGCACCGCCGCAGGTTTCCACCTCGGCTGGAGCGGCAACAATCGGGTGCGGGCAGATCGCCATTCCGACGGCCGCGCCTTCGTGCAGATGGGCGAGCTGTTTTATCCTGGCGAAATGGAGCTTGCCGGCGGCGACACCTACACGTCGCCGACCCTGTTCGCGGCGCGCACCGATGACGGGCTTAATCGTCTGTCGCAGCAATTCCATACCCACCTCAACGGCGCCGTGCTCGATCCGCGCACCCGCGGCAAAGCCAGACCAGTGCATTACAACACCTGGGAAGCGGTCTATTTCGACCATTCCGAGGAACGCCTGATGGAGCTGGCGGAAAAGGCCGCTTGGGTCGGCGCCGAACGTTTCGTGCTCGACGATGGATGGTTCGGATCCCGACGCAGCGATCGCGCCGGCTTGGGCGATTGGTGGGTGTCCGAAGAGGTCTATCCCAACGGCCTCAGTCCGCTAGCGGACAAAGTCCGCAGCCTGGGCATGGATTTCGGAATCTGGTTCGAACCGGAGATGGTCAATCCCGACAGCGATCTCTTTCGAGCGCACCCCGATTGGATCCTAGAAGCGCGTGGGGTCGAGCAGATCCCGGCGCGCGACCAATACACCCTTGACCTGACAAGGCCTGAAGTTTCGGAATATTTGTTCGAGAAAATGAGCGCCATCGTCGGCGAATATCGCGTGGCCTACGTCAAATGGGACATGAACCGGGAAATCCACCATCCGGCCAGCGCCGGGCGCGGCGTCATTCACCGACAGACAAAAGCGGTTTACGCGCTGATGCAGCGGCTGCGTCAGGCGCACCCGGATCTTGAAATTGAATCATGCTCGTCCGGCGGCGCGCGAACCGATTACGGCGTCCTGCGGCACACCGACAGGGTATGGTTGTCGGATTCCAACGACGCGCTAGACCGGCAGAACATTCAGCGCGGCGCTAGCTACTTTTTCCCGCTGAACGTGCTCGGCAGCCATGTGGGGCCGAAAGTCTGCCACATCACCAAGCGCACGCTGTCGATGGAGTTCCGCGCCGCCACGGCCTTGTTCGGCCATATGGGCCTCGAGCTCAATCTGCTCGAGGAATCCGACGACGATCTCGAAATCCTGCGCCGGGCGGTGTCATTGCACAAAGACTATCGCGCTTTGGTGCACCACGGCGATTTCGTCCGCCTTGATTCATCCGAATACCTCAACATGATCGGGGTCGTCGCGAAGGATCAGCGCGAGGCGATTTTCAGTTGCGCTAAGACCACCGGCCATAGCACGACGTTGCCTGGCCGGTTCCGGTTCGCAGGCCTCGACATGACGCGGCGCTATCGGGTGAAGATTGTGTGGCCGTCGACGGAATTCTCGATCACCACGCCGTCCATCGTCGAAGCGGCGGACCTTCTCGGCGAGGGCAGCGTCTTCTCTGGCGAAGCGCTTTTGGTGCACGGTTTCCAACTGCCGCTCATGTATCCGGAATCCTGCCTCATCTACCATCTGGAAGCAGTGTGACCGCGGCGCTGCGCCGCGCCCAAAAAACACAAGCGCCTCCACCAGGCCCATGGCGTTCGCCAGGCCGCGCAGTGTAAAGTAGTGATCCGTTTCGACCTGCGCTGGCGATTGCGCGACGGGTCGTCTGGCAATCGAACAGGGCGCGAGATCGCCCGAAGATGATCAAACCCATGTATGATTTATTAGTCATCGGCGGCGGCATTAACGGCGTCGGAATCGCGCGAGACGCAGCCGGCCGGGGCGTCAAAACCCTATTGTGCGAAAAGAACGATCTTGGCGCCCACACCTCGTCCGCCAGCACCAAGCTGATCCATGGAGGCCTGCGCTACCTAGAACAATATGCGTTTCGCTTGGTCCGCGAATCGCTGATGGAGCGGGAAGTCTTGTGGCGCGCCGCGCCGCATATCGTCCGCCCTTTGCGCTTCGTCTTGCCTTATGACGCCGGCATGCGTCCGGCCTGGCTACTACGACTCGGCCTGTTCATCTACGACCATATCGGCGGGCGGAAAATGCTGCCGCCCACGGCCCGGGTCGACCTCGGCGCGCCTGGACATCGCGGCGTGCTCCAGCAACGGCTGCGGTTCGGCTACGAATACTCCGATTGCTGGGTAGACGATGCGCGGCTTGTCGCTTTGAACGCCGTCGACGCCGTGGAGCGAGGCGCGACGGTTTTGACCAGCACAACATGCGTCGGGCTGGAACGTTGCGGCGACGGATGGCGGGCGCGGCTGTTAGGCGAAGACGGCGCCATCCAGGAAATCGAAGCGCGCGGCGTCGTTAACGCCGCAGGCCCTTGGGTCGACGAGGTCAACGCCCAAGCCAACCGCAAGAACGCCGCCTCCGGCGTGCGCCTGGTCAAGGGCAGTCATATCGTCGTCAAGCGCAAATACGACGCCGAGCATTGCTATATTTTCCAGAATCCGGACGACCGCATCATTTTCGCCATTCCTTATGAAGATGATTACACGCTGATCGGCACAACCGACGTCGCTTTTGACGGCGATCGCGGCGCGGTGCGAATTGCGCCCGAAGAGATCGACTATCTCTGCGCCGCGGCGAGCGAGTATTTCACGGACCCGGTCACTCCTGACGACGTCGTTTGGACTTATTCCGGCGTTCGTCCGCTCTATGACGACGCGGCCGCGTCGGAATCCACGGTGTCGCGCGACTATGTGTTCGAGCTCGACTGCGTCGACGGCGCGGGTCCGCTGTTGTCAGTGTTCGGCGGAAAGATCACGACCTATCGCAAGCTCGCCGAGCACGCGATGGAGAAATTGAGCGGGCCGCTTGGCGTCGCCGCGCCGGCATGGACCGAGAACGCGCCGCTTCCCGGCGGCGAGTTTGACCAGGCGGACTTCCAATCATTCCTCGCTGACCTACACGACCGTTATCCATGGCTGCCCAAAGACTTGGCCCATCGCCTGGCGCAAAATTACGGCGCACGGATCGACTTTGTGCTCGGTTCCGCCGACTCGCTGGAGGGCCTTGGTCGACATTTTGGCGCCGGTCTGTACGCAGCGGAGGTCGACTATTTGCGCCGGATCGAGTTCGCCCGCGACGCCGACGATATCCTCTGGCGGCGGACGAAGTTGGGCCTGCGCCTCTCGTCGACCGAACGTCAAGCCCTTGGCGATTGGCTCGAGGATCAATCGAACGATCAATTTGGCGACCAGCTGAACGGACGCGCCGAGCACGCCGGAACCGACAACACGCCGATCGCCGTCGCCAGCGACGGATAAGATCGCCAATGCGGATCCGACACGGATCGATAATGGAATATGCCCATGACGGACGAAACCGCCATTCTGTCGCAGACCGTCGCCGGCGCGCCGGTGCACCGGCGCCATTTTCGTAAGGCGGACGGCCGGGATCTATTTTTGTTCGGCTATGCGCCGCACCAGGGCGAAGTCGTCGCCGAGGACATCCAAGACATCGCCAAGGGCGGCGAAATGCGCTGGCATCCTTTACGGCGGGAATGGAATGTTTACGCCTCCCACCGCCAAAATAGGACTTACAAACCATCCGCGACGGATAACCCCTTGGCGCCGACGCGGCGGGACAAGCCGCCGACCGAGATCCCGTTCGCGGATTTCGAATTGGCGATCTTCGAGAACAAGTTCACCAGCTTCCACCCGGAAGCCGCCGCGCCGCCTGGGATCGACGGCGTCCGAACCGTCCCGGCGACGGGACGTTGCGAGGTCGTGGTCTACACCCCCGAGGCGAGCGGGAGCTTAGCGACCATCGGGCAAGAGAGACGACGGCTCTTGATCGCCGCATGGATTGATCGCTATACGGCGCTTTTCGATCAAGGCTGCCAGTTCGTGTTGCCGTTCGAAAGCCGCGGCGACGAGGTCGGCGTCACCTTGCACCATCCCCATGGCCAGATTTACGGCTTTCCCGTCACGCCGAAACCGCAACAGGCGGCTGTCGAAGCGTTCGCCGACGGCTATGACCTCGCCGCGGACATCGCCCGTTTCGAGCCCGATTACGGCGTCGCCTCAGCCGGAGGCATGGTCGCCTTTTGCCCGCCTTACGCCCGGTTTCCGTTCGAGACGTGGATCGCGCCGCGGGCGCGCGCGCCCGGGCCATGGGGCTTGTCCGAGGAAGCCTTGGACGGGTTCGCCCATTTGCTCGGCGACATGACTCGCCGGTACGACGCATATTTTCAGCGCCCGACCGCCTATATGCTCGGTCTCCACGCGGCGCCGGCGAATGCGCCTGATACGTACCATTTCACGGCTCAGTTCTATCCGATCCTGCGCGCGCCGGGACGGGTCAAATTCCTCGCCTCCGTCGAGCAGCACAGCGGCATGATGACCGTCGACGTCATGCCGGAGCAGGCTGCGGCGACGCTACGGGAGCTCTAGGCCATGGAACGACGTTTCGCGGAATTATTCGGCGCGCCGCCCGACGCCGTCGCCACGGCGCCAGGCCGGGTCAATCTGATCGGCGAGCATATCGACTACAATGGCGGCGTTGTGATGCCGATGGGGCTGCCGGTCGGTCTAGCCGTCGCTGTGCGTCGTAATGGCGAACCGCGCATCCGGGTCGCCTCGGATCGATTCGATGGCGTCGAAGAACGCGCTTTCGGCGCGGCGAAAGCCGACACATGGGCGGACTATGCGGTTTCGACCATCGAGTGCGCGCGGGCGGAGGGCCTCCTCCAAGGCGGCGCGGACCTCTATGTCGAATCGACCCTGCCCGACGGTGCCGGTCTTTCATCCTCTGCGGCGCTGATCGTGGCGATCCTCAAATCCTTGCGCGCCGTGTCGGACGCGCCGCTCAGCGACATCGACATTGCGCTTATGGCCCAGCGGGTCGAGAACGACTATATCGGCATGCCCTGCGGCGTCATGGATCAAGTCGCGGTCGCCGTCGCCGCGCCGGGCCAGGCGATTCTATTGGACACCGACGCGGTCACCTATGAAATAATCGAGCCGCCCCAGGACCATCATATGGCGGTGGTTCATTCCGGGGTGCACAGAAAATTATCCGATGGGCGCTACGCGGAACGGAAGGTCGAATGCGATCGCGCCGTCGACGCGCTCGGCGTCGACGCTCTGTGCCTCTTGTCCGACGCTGACCAAGAGGCGGCGACGCGCCTGCCGGCGCCGCTCGATCGCCGGGTCCGGCATTGCGTCAGCGAGCATCGCCGCACCCTCGCCGCGGCGACCGCCTTGAAGGCGGGCGACATCGCCCAGTTCGGCGCGTTGATGAATGACAGTCATCGGTCGATGCGGGATGATTTCGAAATGTCGCTGCCGGCGATCGACGCTCTCGTGGAAAGCGCGATCGCCCATGGCGCAGCGGGCGCCCGGCTCACTGGCGGCGGCTTTGGCGGCTGCATTGTCGCCTGCGTCCCCGAGGACGCCCTCCCCGAATGGCGCGACAAGCTTCTCGCCGAGCATCCAGACGCTCGTTTCGTCTGTTGATCTAACCGCGGGGGCAAGCCCTGAGGCATGCCCAAGAAACGCATTTGATCGATGCGCCGCAGCAACGCTCCCCCATTCTCGACGATGCGCCGCCGCATTTTCCG
>CAYWWL010000066.1:0-9061 GCA_964461925.1 uncultured Caulobacterales bacterium
CGCCGGAGAGCATGGCCAAGGCCCGCTACTCGGCGATGCGCGAACGCTCGGTCGGTCTCGGCCTGATGGGTTTCCACTCGTTCTTGCAGTCGATGAACATTCCGTTCGAAAGCGCCATGGCGAAGTCGTGGAACACGCGCCTGTTCAAACATATCCGCATGGGCGCGGACGCCGCGTCGGTGGCGCTCGCCGAAGAACGCGGCGCGTGCCCGGACGCGGAAGAAGCCGGCATGAAGCAGCGCTTCAGCCACAAAATGGCGATCGCGCCGACGGCGTCGATTTCGATCATTTGCGGCGGCGCGAGCCCGTGCATCGAGCCGATCCCGGCCAATGTCTACACCCACAAGACCTTGTCAGGCTCGTTCACCGTGAAGAACGTCGCGCTGACCGCCCTGCTCGAGGAAAAAGGTCAGGATAATGACGAGACCTGGGCGTCGATCCTCGAACACGAAGGCTCGGTGCAGCATCTCGACTTCCTGAGCCAGGACGAAAAGGACGTGTTCAAGACCGCGTTCGAAATCGACCAGCGCTGGGTGATCGAACTCGCCGCCGATCGCAGCCCCTATATCTGCCAAGGCCAGTCGGTGAACATCTTCATCCCTGGCGACGTCGACAAATGGGATCTGCACATGCTGCACTGGACGGCATGGGAAAAAGGCGTGAAGTCGCTGTATTATTGCCGCTCGAAATCGGTGCAACGGGCGTCTTACGCCGGCGGCCAAAAATCCCTCGACTCGCAGATTCAAGAAAATCTTGAACACGCGGCGGCGGACAAGACCGATTATGAAGAGTGTCTGGCCTGCCAATAAGCGGCGGCGCGACAAACATCCAAGCTTCGACCCCTCGTCATAATTGGCGAGGGGTTTTTTGCATCCGCCGCATGGACGGCGTAGGCTTGCGTCATGCGGTTCTTGATAATCCCTGTCCTTTTGTTGATCGCCGTCGGCCTCCTTCTCGTCAGCGCCTATTACGTCCCCAGCGTAGGCGGCGCATTGTGGCGCGCGGCGGCGCCGGCGTTCGTGCGCCTCGCGCCTGACGCGGTCGTGCGGGTCCCGGCCCGCACGGACGACCGCTTCGTGGTCTTGACCATCGACGATGCCCCGTCGAGCCGAACGGACGAGATCCTGGCGTTGCTCGACGCCCATGGCGCGACGGCGACGTTCTTCATCCATACAGATCAGATCACAGAGCAAAATGCGGAGGCCATGGCGGCGATGGCGGCCTCCGGGCACGATCTCGGCCACCATATGCCGGCGGACGCCGCCGCGCATCGGCTGAGCGCCGAGGCGTTCCGCGCCGATTTCGCCAAGGCGGAAACCGCGTTGTCGACGATCCCTGGCCGCGGGGCTGAACGCTATTTTCGCCCGCCATTGGCCCGCTATAACGCGCGCACCATGGCGCCGGCGCTCCGAGAGTTCGGCTACGCCGAACCCCTCGCCTCGCTCGGCGGCGACAAACTCTACGTGCTCGCGGGCTTCGTTCCCTGGGACGCCGGCGGCGCCACCAACAGCGCCGATCCGATCCGCAACCGCATCGTCGCGGCGCGATATGCGGATCAATTGGCCGCTGGGCTTTATCCCGGCGCCATCGTCGTCTTCCATGACGGCGAACAAGGCGGGCGGGCGCCGCGTCTCGACGCCGCGCTTTTCTCTCTCGATCGATTTTTGCAGGCGGCCGACGACCAAGGTTACGCCGTGGTCAGCTTGAGCGACGCCCTCGCCCGCACGACGCAATAGCCTCGCGCGCAGAGGCGTTCTTCAACTCGGTCAGCCGCTAAGCTTTTCGCGCAGGGCGTCGACGCGCTTGCGATTGACGCCGAGGTCGCTATAGCCGACCCGAGAGGCCGAGCGCACATGCACCGCGTCGTCGGCCCGCCGCAGCTCCACGTCGTCGACGAATTTGAACACGCCAGAGGAAAACGTCGCGGCGATATAGCCCTCGTCTTGGGCGACGATCGCGCCGCCAAGGGCTTCAATCGCCGCAGGCGCGCCGTCCCATGCGGCGAGCGGCAGAGCCTCCACGGCGTGATCGGCGTCGACGCCAGCTTCGCTCGAAACGCAGTTCGGCGCTTCAGGACAAGGCGCCAATGCGCCGTCGACCAAACCCGGCGCGGTCCCAGCTTGGGAATCCTTGCCCAAGAAATAAAACCGGCCAAGCACCAAGATCACGGCGACGCCAATAATGATTGCGATAATGCGGAGCATGAGCGAAGTCCTCCTTCGATTTGATCAGTTTGCGGCGCGATCGCCTCTGATCAGCATAATGATTAAAGACGCGACGGCCGCCGCCGCGATATAGGCGTGCATCAGCCACTCAGTGATCCAGACCGGCTCCATCGTCGCCAGGGCTTTGGCGGTGGCCGCCCCTTCGGCGGTCGCCGGCAATAATTCGATCTGCTCGATGATTTGAACATACTGGCCGTAATTGTCGAGCTGGGCCGCGTAATTCATATACATGAAGGCGAGATAGGCGCCGACCAACACGGTGCGTTCGACGAAGCCGATCCCGCGGCTGGCGATGAAGACGATGCCGAGCACCGCAAGATGCACCGTCAAAAAGAAGTTCCAGGTGTCTGAGATCAATTCCCGCGCGTTGGCGAGGAGATCGTGTAATTCATAGCCGGTCATGGATCGCCCCCAAATCATGATCAGGGGTTTATACCGCGCGCAGGGCCGCCGCTCAATGCCAAGCCATGGCGTCCGCGCCACACTGGGGCGGTGAAAACCATTGTGGTTTAGGGAGTTACGCCCTCATCGGAAATCAACACCACGATGACGCCATCGTGCAGAAACACCGATTCCGGGGCCGGCCAGGGCCGCCGCTCGCCAATTTCGGGCAAGACCGCTTGGCGTTGCTCCCAGCTCGCCTTGACCAAACGCGGATCAAGCATGTGAAAGACCTTTTCCCGGGAGAAGTGAAACAGCCGCATGGTCTGCACGCTGCCGCGGCCGCCGGCGCGCCAATACTGCATGCCGAACACCGCCACCGGGATCGCCGTCGGCGCGTCGTCGAGCCGCGACGGACCGAAGACCTCGAACCCTTCCGCGCCGACCACGTCGTCGATCCGGCTGATCATGCGCTCCACCATCACCCGGTCGGTCTGCCAGGCGAGATATTCGTCATAGCTGCGCTGGCTGATCAGCATCATGTTGACCGCGGCGAAGCCGCCGGCGAGACCGATCACGGTCCACGCGCGCAAGCGCCGCCGCGCCCGATCGGTCCCCAACGCCGCATCAAGGGCCAGGGCGGCGAAGCCGGCGTAGGCCGTGGCGAAAGCGAACAGGCTGCGTTCGGGATAATAGGTCGTTAGTGTAATGAATATCAGGCAGAAGGGCGAGACGAACATCAACAGTCCGGCGAAGCCGGCGACGGCGCCGTCAAGCGTCCGTCCTTCCCGCAGCGACGGCGCGACCATGGCGGCGAGAAACGCGATGAACAAAGCGGCGACGCCAAGCCGATAGATCGGCGGGAAATAAGTCGCGTCGGCGCCCCCGCCTAAAAACGGCGGCGCGTAAAGCGCCAACAGCGCGCCGATCTCGCCGAGCCGCTTGCCGACGCCGAAGGGATCGAGCGCGGCGCGGCCGCTAAGCTCCCAGTCCATGGCCAGGTACAGGACATCAGTGACGACGGCGTAGACCGCCATGGCCCCCGCCGCGGCGCCGAGACAAAGCCCCGCCCGGGTTAGCGCGGCGCGCGCGCCGTCGGCGCGGGCGATGCGGGCGACGCTCGCCAACACCGCCGTAGCCCCCACCATCAAAGACGCGGGATAGATCGCCGGACCCAGCGCCATCAACAAAACGCCGCCGGCCCGCACCATCGCTCGGGGGTCGAACACCACGAGCGTCAGCCCGAGGGCGACGGCGAGATTGGCGAGCGGATAAGCGAGCCGGGTGCTGTCATAGGAGAACACGAATTGGTAATGGATCGACACGCAGGCGATCAACGCGAACGTCGCCTTCGCGCCGGCCGTCCGTAAGCCAATCAAGCGCGCGCTCAACAGCGCGCTGGCGAGCAAAGCGGCTAGGCCAATGACGCTCGAGGCCACCGGCGCCGGGTTATGGTGCATCGCCCAATTGTAAATCAGCGAATAGGCCCAACGGCCATGCTCGATCAGCGCAGCATTGGCGGCGAAGATCTGATTGACATCGTCTTCATTATAGACCGGCACGGCGGCTTGGAAGAGATAGGCGAGCAGGATCGCGCCATAGCAAGCCGTGAGCGCGCCCAGCCCCAGCCGCGGCGCGGTCGCCGCGCGCAGGAAAGCCGCGCCGGCGCTCTCAACGACGTCGTCGACGTCCTGCGCTGCGCTGTCGCCGCCATACTCGCCAGCTGCAAGCCTGGTCAAAGGGCTCGGATCGAGGGAACGTTCTGACATATTTCATTAACCGTATCGGTCAGGCAGTGTGGCCGATGACCATACAGAATTCGTTAAGGCCGGATCTCGGCCGGGCTTTATCCAAGGAGCAGTATATGTCGCCTCGGTTCCTCGCATCCCTCGCCGGCCTCGCCACGGTGGCGCTCGGCGCGTTCGGCGCCCATGGCCTCGCCGATCGGCTGTCGCCTGAGGCGCTCGAATGGTGGGAAACGGCGACGCTTTACGCCTTGGCGCACGCCCTCGCCGCCTATGTCGCCCCGACGCCGGCGGCGCGCGCATTTCTCGTCGGCGTCTTGCTCTTCGCCGGCTCGCTCTACGCCATGGCGCTCGGCGCGCCGCGCATGCTCGGGGCGGTGACGCCGTTCGGCGGGCTGGCGTTTCTACTTGGCTGGGGACTGACGGCCAGGGCGGCGTGGCGCGAGCGCGACGGCCGGTCGGACAAGGACTAGGACTAGCACTAGCACTAGGCCCGCTTAGGATCGCGAGCGCTGGACGGCCTCGGCCCCGCCGCCGGCGATCAACGCCGCGGTCAGAGCGATGGCGAAATTTTCAAAGACAAGATAAGCGATGGCCAGCGAGGCGAGAAACGCCCCAGCGTCGACCAAAACCCGTTTGGCGTTGTCGCTCAACAGCCGCGCCTAACCGTAGACGTGCCCGGCGGTGGGATACGCCACCCGGCGCCAGGCCGAGGCGCGACGATCGAACGGCGACCAATCCTGCTCCGGCAGCGCCAATCGGTCGGCGATGGCGAAAAACACGAACGGATTGACCCCGAGGCCGCAATGGCTGGCGATCACCTCAATATTGTCGGTCATGTCGTCCGGCCCTTCAATGCAGCCGCGCCACGGAACAATGCCGTCGGTTTTGGTGAAAATCGCCGTCGAGGGCACCCCTTCAGGGGGCAGCGGCAGGCGATCGAGCAATTCTTTCATTTCGCCGGTCTGCTCAAGCGGTCCGGCGACCCGCTCATAAATCCAGGCGATGGTCGAGGCTTCCGGCTGGCCCGCGATCGGGCTGCCGAGCGTCACCACTTGGCGGACCACGTCGGGCATCCGTTTGGCCAATTCGCGCGCCATCACCCCGCCGAGGCTCCAGCCCACGAGGGAGACCTTGCGCCGCGATTGACGGTAAACGCCGATCACCCAATCGGCGAGCAAGTCGATGTTCGCGCCTTCGACGCCGGGACCGAGATTACGCCCGAGATTCCATCCGTAGACGTTGTAACCCTTGCTGCGAATGAAGCGTCGCAGCAGGCTCGTCGATCGATCGCTCGTCAGAAAGCCAGGACAGACGACTACGGAATGTCCGTCGCCGTCAGGCGCCATGCTGAGCGGAACTTCCGCCGCCGGCAGGAGCGACATCTCGCCAATCGCGCGGCCCGCTTCGAGAAAAGCATACGCCAAAGGCGGGCGGGTTAGTGAAATCGAGGTTTCGGACATAACTACTTCACACGCTGCAACGAGCGGTGAGAGTACAGTGCTTTCCCTAAGTCAAAAGAGGCAAAACTGCACTAAATCGACGGGAAAGCGGAAAAATCATCCTTAATCGGCAAAAAAAGACCGTTTACGCTGCACCGCGGCGCGAATGTCGCGATGCAACATCGCCAATTCACGCTGTTTTCGGCGCCATCGCCAATCATCCGCCGCTATAAGCGGACTTGCGCGCCGCCACGCGCTCCACGTCGCACGATAGAATGACGATATCGTGGGTTTGACCGCTTTGATCGACGACATGCTCCTTCAACAGAGCTTCTCCGCCGAAGCCGAGCTCTTCGAAAATCGCCACGGCGCCTTTCTGATCCACAGTCATCTGTGCAGTGATCTTTTTCATGTCGCGCTCGAGGGCGATGCGAAACGCTTCTTGAATGAGCAGTCGCCCAAGGCCGGTCGCGCGCGCGTCCGGCAGAACGAGCGCTCTTAACTCCGCCACGTGCGGCGACCATGACAAAGGATCGATGAACAAGCCGACGCAACCGACCACAGCCGTCCCGTCATAGGCGAGCACGGTGACGATGGCGTCCGACGCGATCGCGCCGGCCCAGGCTTTGACGACTTTTTCATTGGTGATGTCGCGCGGCATAAACAGAAGGTCATGCGCCGGCGCGGCTCTGGCGAAGGCGAGCACGGCGGCGACGTCGGCCTCCCCCATGAGCGACAGAGTGAAGGTCTTATCGCCCGCTTGGACGTCTTTAGGATAGCTTGTCATGGGATATTACACCGATCGTTCTGAGAGCCATTCATCGAGTTTCGGCCATAGCCGGCGGACGGCGTTGGGGCCGGCGACGAGGCTGATATGGCCGCCTTTGAGCACCAATTCCTCTTTGTCCTCGGAGCCGGCGAGCTCCACCAGCGGCTGGCTGGCGGCGCGCTGGATAATGTGGTCGTGCTCGGCCACCGCATGCAGCAAGGGCACTTTGATATTGCCGATGTCCGCGCGTTTGCCGCCGACCATTAATTCGCCCTTATAGAGCTTGTTGCCCCACATCAGCTCTTTCGTGGTCTGGCGGAAATACTCCCCCGCCAAGGGCAAGGTCTCGTTCGCCCAACGGTCGAACTTGCGATAGGATTCGACGAATTCGTCGTTCCACATGTTCTCCCACAATTGCACCCGGCCCGCCGGCTTGCCCATCGGCCGGAGCATGTCGAAGCTTGTCATGATCAAGTCCGGCGGCACGTTGCCGACCATATCCACAAGCCGGTCGACGTCGAAATACGTGTCGTCCGACAAAACGTTGAAAAGCCCCATCTCATGCCAATTGATCGGCGTGGTGAAGCAGACGAGATTCTTCATCGGCCCGTCCGGATGGGTCGCGGCGTAAATCACCGACAACACCCCGCCCATGCAATAGCCGAGAATTGTCACATCCGGCTCGCCGGTGATGTCGCGGATCACGTCGATGCAGGAGGGAATGAAATCCTGGGTGTAGTCGTCGAGATTGAGCCGTTTCTCCTCCGGTCGCGGCGGGTCCCAATCGATCACGAACACGTCGTAGCCGTTCTTCACCAGGAACTCTACGAAGCTCGCCCCCGGCGCGATGTCGAGCACATAGGAGCGATTGGTCGTCGCCATGACGATCAAGATCGGCACCCGGTAAAGCTCGTCCGACTGAGTTTGGTAGTGGTACAGATTGAGCGTCCCGCGCTTATAGACCGTCTCTTTCGGGGTCAGTCCAACCGGCGGCGCGGTGGACGCGAAATATTCGACGCCCTTAATGTTCCGCTGGATCGTGCGGTCGACGAATTCGCGGAATTTCTTGCCCGCTGCGGCGGCGTCCTGCTGATTTGGCGATGCCATGCCGAGGCTCCCCTATGCGCTGGCCGCTGCGGTTTTCTTCGCGGCCTTTTTGGCGGTTTTCTTGCTCGCGGTTTTCTTCGCCGCCGTTTTCTTCGCCGGGGCCTTCTTGGTCGGCGCTTTCGCTTCGGTGGCGGCGGCCTTTTTCGCTGGCTTCTTCGTGCGCGGCGTGCGCGACCGCGGCGGCTGCGCCGCCGACGCGCCGTTGGCGGCGGAGAGCGTGCGCAGCATCGCTTCGATCCGCACCAACCGTTCGTCGATGGTCATCATTCGCTCGCCAAGCGCGGTGATGTCCTCGCGGCTTGGCATGTTGAACATGGCCAGCTGCTTCGACATGTGGTTCGCCATGCCTTTTTGCATCCGCAACTGCAGATTGGAGGCGATGTTCGCAGTCTTGGCGAATTCTTCGGTGCCCATAAGAGTTGTGGTGATCGCGTCCATGCGCGATTCGAGCGTGGCGATCGCCTCGCGAATGCCCTCGGTCGGGTCTTTGATTGATCCGCTGGAAATGACAGCCTCTCCTTATTGTTATTGCCGCCCGGACTCGCTATTTCCGCCCTATTGTCGTCGTCGACGGACGCGTCACGGCGCTCCCATGGAGGAGGCGCCACCATCCCAATACGGACGCCTTTTGGCAAGCGCTGAAAGACCTTGAGCGCGCGCCGACCGACGGAAACCACCTCGCCCGGCCGGGAACCCGATCCGACCGGGCCGGTCAAGGAGAACGCCCATGCCCAGCGACGCCGCTTCCAGCGCCTATGATTTCGACGCCAAGACCATCGACGGCGAAACCCTGCCCTTATCCTCGTTCGCCGGCCAAGTGGCGGTGATCGTCAACACCGCCAGCAAATGCGGATTCACGCCGCAATATGAGGGCCTGGAAAATCTCTATCAGGACTACAAAGACCAGGGTTTCACGGTGCTCGGCTTCCCGTCGAACCAATTCAACAACCAAGAGCCGGGCGACGAAGCGGAGATCGCCAATTTCTGTTCGCTCAATTACGACGTCACCTTCCCGATGTTCGCAAAAATCGACGTCAATGGCGCCGACGCCGACCCGCTCTGGCGCTTTATCAAGAAGCAGAAGCCCGGCTTCGCCGGCACCACGGCGGTGAAATGGAACTTCACCAAATTCCTGGTCGGTCGCGACGGGGTGGTCCGGCGCCGCTTCGCGCCTCAGGAAACCCCGCGGATTATGCGTCGCAGCATCGAAAAGCTCCTTGCGGAAGACACATGAGGGCGTCACTCTAACCCCTCCCCGCCGCACCCAAAGCAGCCGCTAAACGGACAGTCTCATGGCAGCCAGAAACGCTCTTCACCCGATCCCCAACCCGCCAGGCAAGCCGATCGTCGGTAATGTCATGTCGATCAACCCGGAAGCGCCGCTGCAGGGCT
>CAYWWL010000067.1:0-9013 GCA_964461925.1 uncultured Caulobacterales bacterium
TCATCGCCGCCGCCTTCGGCGTCTGGAAAGCCGGTTGCGTTTATCTCCCGTTGGACCCTGAATTTCCCGCCGATCGATTGAAATACATGATTGAAGACTCGAATGCGGCCTTCATCGTCACCGACGAACCGGAACATGCTGCGCTCGACGGCGTCAACGGCGTGCGTCTCGAAATCGCCGATATTTTCGCCCAAGATGACCTCGCCGCGATCGCGCCGAACGCCGCACGCGCACCGGACTCAGAAGCTTATATTCTGTACACGTCTGGATCGACCGGCAACCCTAAAGGCGTGGCGATCTCCCATGCGGCGATGATGAATTTCCTCGCCGCCATGGCGGTCACGCCAGGGATCGCGCCGACGGATCGGTTGCTCGCCTTGACGACGCCGAGTTTCGATATTTCGGTGCTGGAAATGTTCTTGCCTCTGGTGATCGGCGCGAGCGTCGTCGTCGCCGCGAGCGACGAAGCGGTCGACGGCTATTTGCTCGTCGACCTGATCGACGAACACGACGTCACTGTCGTGCAAGGCACGCCCGCAACTTGGCGCTTGCTGCTGGACGCCTCGACGCCGTCGCTGAAAGGCGTCAAAGCCCTATGCGGCGGCGAACCGTTGCCCCCGGCTGTGGCGGAAGCGTTGCTGCCCGTGGTGTCGTCGCTGTGGAATATGTACGGACCGACGGAGACCACGGTCTGGTCCAGCTGCAAGCGGATCACCGATCCGGACGCCATCACGGTCGGCCTGCCGATCGACAAGACCACCATCTCCGTGGTCGACAATCGCGGCGCCCGGACGCTGCGCGGCGTCCCCGGCGAGATCATGATCGGCGGCGCGGGCGTCGCCATTGGTTATCTCGGCAAACCGGATATGACGGCGGAAAAATTCTACGCCGACGCCGCCAGCGACGGTCTGCCCACCTATCGCACCGGTGACTGGGGGTACGTCAATAATGACGGCGAGCTGGCGATTGTCGGTCGGCGTGACGACCAAGTGAAGATCCGCGGTCATCGCATTGAACTTGGCGAAATCGAAATGGCGTTGGAGACAATGCCGTCCGTCGACCAAGGCGTATGCGCGGTCAGGACCGATCCGTCCGGCGAAGACCTCCTAGTGGCCTATGTGAAGCGCACGGACGACGACTTGTCCGTCAGCGACGTGCGCCGGTACCTGCGCCAAAGCTTGCCTTATTACATGATCCCGCAGTTCTGCGTGTTCTTGGAAGAGTTTCCAATGACCAACAATAAGAAGGTGGATCGCAAACGCTTGCCAGAACCGATGGAGCTAACCGCGGACCACGTCGCGATCGTGACGCCGCGCACCCAGGAAGAGAAAGACGTGGCGGCGATCTGGCGGGAGATCCTCGACATCGACGAGATTTCGGTAACCCACAATTTCTTCGAACTCGGCGGGCAGTCGCTGAAGGTCGCGCAAATGGTGGCGCGGGTGCGCAAAGAGCTAGGTTTCAGAATTCCGCCGCAAGCGGTGGTGTTTGAAACGCTGGAGCAATTGGTCGAGCGCCGGGAAATGCTAAAATCAGCCTAGCGCCTCAACCATGCGGGCGATCACGAGATCTTCCTGACCGTCGAGAAAGAAATGGCCGCCAGGAATTCGCCATTGACTGAAAGCGCCGGCGGTTCCGGCGCGCCATTCATCCATGTTCCGGCCTTTGGTCAGGGCGTCGTCGTCGCCGGCGAAAACGGCGAGCGGCGCGGCCAGCGGCGGCGCCGGATTGAAGCGATAGCGCTCCAACAACAAGAGATCGGCGCGCAAGCTCGGTAGGACGCTCTCGCGAATGTCCGGATGATGCAGCGACTTGGGCACGGATCCCAGCCACGCCGCCATTGCGTCCACAAAGTCAGTGTCCGGTAGACCGCTCAAGCGTGGACGATCGACGAGACCGCTCGGCCATGGCATCGCCGCGCAGCACACAAGCGCCGCCGGCGCATTGCGCTGCTCAAGCCGGCGCGCCGCTTCGAGCGCCAATAAAGCGCCGAGGCTATGGCCGTAAAGAACCAGCGCGCCGCCAGGCATGGCGGTCAACGCAGACTCCAGCGCGTCGACGTATACGTCCCACGCCGTGAGGCTAGGTTCGGCAAGACGGGTTTCGCGCCCGGGCGCATCGACGGCGTATACTTCCCACGCCGCCGGCGCGGCCTTGGCGAAACGATGATAGATTGACGGGCCCGCGCCGCTATAGGGCACGCAGACCACCCTCGTTTGCGCCATCGGGCGTGGCGCGAGACATTTTAAAGTCACCGTCATTGGCTGCGACGCTCAGTTTTCGTCCATGGACTGATCGACAGGTAACCCGTCATTAGTAAAGTTGCCGCTAATTTTACCTAATTCTCGCCCCAAGCGCGGTCCGTTTCCGCTAGCTATAAGAGTAGTGAACGCGCCATGACGCCGATGTTTTTTGGTTCCGGAACGGCCCAGAAATTCGCCGCCCTGCACCGTCCAGCGCCGGGCGACAATCAGGCTCCGGCCGTCCTATTGTGCAGCCCATTCGGCGAAGAAGCCATTCGCATCCATCGCAGTTTCCGCATTTTGAGCGAAAAGCTGGCCCAGGCCGGCTGCCACGTTTTGCGATTTGACTATCGCGGCGCCGGCGACTCGGCGGGAGACGACGGGGACTTATCCCTCGCCTCGATGGCCGCGGACATTCGTGACGCCCACGAAGAACTAATGGACATTAGCGCGACGCGCCGGGTCGTTTGGGTTGGCCTTCGGCTGGGCGCCGCTGCGGCCCTGAACGCGGCCATGGAGAAGAAGACCGCCGGCCTCGTAAAATTGATCTTGTGGGACCCCGTGTTCGACGGCGCCGCCCATCTCGCCGAACTTGACGCCATGCACATTGGCTATCTCGCCGATTCATTCGATGCGCCGGTCAATACGATCAAACGCCAGGTCGGATCCACGCAGGGAGAGGAAGCGCTCGGGTTTCATCTCTCCAAAGATCTGCGCGATCAACTGGCCGCGTTGAATTTCAGAAGCGTCGACAAGCGGCCAGTTCGTAATATCGCGATTTTCGGCGACAAAGATCCAATGACCGAGACAGTCGGCGCCGCGCTCCAGGAAGCAGGCGTAACCCTCAGCGCTGACACCTTTTCCGACACGACGGCGTGGAATTCGGACAAAGCGCTGAACGAGTTTGTGGTCCCGACCAAGACCATCGACAATATCGTCAAGGCGGTGACCGTATGGCGATAGTGGAACGCATTGCGCGGTTTGGCGACAATGAACGCTTAGTCGGCGTCACCTGCGAGGACCGAGAGCGTCGCCGCGGGCCCTGCGCGCTTCTATTCACCGGGTCGGCGCCCATCGACTCAATGTGCGCATCGCCCGAGCCCTCGCCGGGGCCGGCTTCCCCAGCCTCCGCTTTGACCTAAGCGGTCTCGGCGACACCCCGCCGGCGCGTCACGCGCTTGGCTATGAAGAGCAATCAATCCAGGACATCAGCGCGGCGATGGATTGGATTGCGGCGCACTATGATATGGACGCAGCGATCCCCATCGGCATGTGTTCCGGCGCCGACAACGCCTATCGCGCCGCGCAAGTCGATGAGCGCATCGCCGGCGCAGTGCTGATGGATCCTTACGCCTACGCCGCCCCGGGCGGACACGTGGATCGGATCGCCAAGCGCGTCGCCAATCCTGATTGGTGGGCGCAGAAATTTTCAACCGCGCGCGCGCCAAGCCGCGCCGAACCAGAAGCGCCGCCCAACCTAAGCGCACATGACGAGGACGGAAACGACGGCGATGCAAACGCTGACGACGATGCGTTCGCCGATCGTTACGCCATGGACCCCGACCGCGGCGCCCCGCCGGCCGAGGAATTCGGCGCGACTCTGAAAGCGATCACCGACGCTGACCGACCTATTTTCATTCTCTATACGAACTTTGTCGAAGACAAATTGCAGTCGGAGAAGCAATTTCGTCAGCAGTTCTCCGCCTTCGACTTTTCGGACCATCTTACCGTCAGCGTCCGACCGGACGTGGATCATACATATTCGCTAAAACCCAGCCAGACCGAAGTGCTAGCGGCGATCGTCAATTGGTTTCAATCCAATTGGCCCGCGCCTTAGCCGCACCGGCGCATCCTTCATTATCTACGCCCCTCAGGCGTTCGCCGCCGCTACTCGCGCGACGGCTTCGTTCTCCCGCAACGCGGTCCATTGCGCGTATGCCTCAGCGATATCAGCCTTTGACAGATCCGGCAGATCAAGGATGCTCTGATCGTGCCGCGCGGGCAGCTCCTGCCAATTCTCCGGCAAATACCCGCGTTGCCGACAGGTTTGGAAGAGCGCCGTCCCCGGAAAAGGGTAGAAGACGAAATAACCGAAATCCAGGGGCTTCAGGTCTTGGTGCAGCGCGATCGTCGCTTGCAAGTCCTCTCGCGTCTCCCCCGGCAAGCCCATCATATAGTTCGCCGTCACCATAATCCCGGCCTCTTTCGTACGGTCGAAAATCTCCACCAGGCGCTGATTGGTCACCGGGCGTTTCATGATCTCGCGACGGACCCGTTCCGAACCGCTCTCGACCCCGTAGACAATATGAGCGCATCCAGCGCCGGCGAGCGCTTCAATCAGTTTCGGATTCATCGTTTCGGCCCGCGCATGGATCGAAAATGGCACGCCGATCTCGTCCGGAAAGAGCTTGCAGAAGTCGAATACCCATGTGTGATTGATGGTGAACGTGTCATCCAAGAAGATGACATAGTTCAACTCGCCCGCGGCGCGGATCGCCTTCAGCTCGGCGAAAACATTGGCGACGCTTCGGCGACGGCCATAATCGCCAATGCCGTCATACAACTGATCATACATTCGCGCTGCGCAATAGGTACACGGAAAAGGGCATCCGCGCTGGGTGGTCATATGAACGACGCCCCAGCGTTCGTCCAACATGTCGCGCGCCATAAACGGAATCTCGTCGATCTTTTCGAGCGGCGGCTGGAGCCCGGGATGGCGCCCTTGTTTCAGCCAGATATTTTGGATCGACGCGGTTTCGATCGATCCGCCAGATTGAAGATGCTGCAATAATTGTTCGAACGGTCCCTCGCCCTCGCCGAGACACACGGCGTCAAAGCCAGGCGATGACAGCACCGCCTCGGGCGAGAACGTGGCGTGAAGACCGCCAGCGATGATCGGCGTCGGAATGCGCTCTCGCACCGCGGCGACGATCGCCCGGCCGCGCCGCCATTGCCGCGTGGTCATCGACACCCCGATCAAGTCCGGCGCCGTCGCGGCGACTTGATGAGCGACGTCTTCGATCGGCGCGTCATAGGGTATGCGCACCATTTCGACGCTGTGCCCTGCTTTGCGGGCGACGGCGGCGAGAAACGCAGGGCCGAGCGAGCTGACGGCCCATTCGGCGTCGGTGTCGATTTCGAGAAATACAATGTGCATAGGCATTCCCCCAGATACGAAGCATGACCTATTGCGGCGGGCGGGTCCAGGCGCATGACGATATCGGCGACTGGACGCCCCCAGCGGCCGAGACTAGACTCGATCGCTCATCAGATGCGTGGACAGGGAGGCGTATTTGGCCGAACAATCAGCGGCGTTGTCGCCAACGATGCAGGCGCTAAGCGACGCAATGCGCGCGGCGAAGCCTCGTCCGCAGGCGGTGTTCTGCGGCTTCGACTTATGGTTGGAGGTGATGGGCAGCGGCTACGCGAACTTATGCAATTTCGTCGCCGGCGGCGCCCTCGCCACTGGCGACGAACCGGAGGGCGCGCTGGTCGTTGGAGTCATGGCTATCGGCAAGACCGTCGTCGTCAATTTCGATCCAACGCTGCCGCCGACCGACTTCTACTTTAAGCCGTAGACCTGTCATACGGCGGTCGCATTGAGATTGCAGCGGCCAAGCGGCCGCGCTAAGCTGGGGCTCCAAGGAAAGCCTGACCATGCCGCCAGCCGCTCGCGTTACTGATCTTTGCATTCAAACAGCGCCGCATTGCCATGCGCCGATCCATCCGCCTGCGCCAACGCCAACGCCAGTGCCGCATCCGCCCTTGCCGCTACCAATTATGCCGCCAGGCTGCCCCACGGTCTTGGTCGGCAAAATGCCCGCCGCGCGCGTCACGGACATGACCAAGATCTGCACGCTGGTGCCATGCGTTCCCGCCGGCCCCGGCTTGATCGTCAAAGGCTCCGCGACGGTGTTGATCGGCAAACTTCCAGCGGCGCGCGTCGGCGATATGACCTCTCATCCAAGCTGCGTCGCGCCGATCCCATCGCCAGTCGGCAATATCATGCCGCCGGGCCAACCCACCGTCATGATCGGCGGATAAGCGCCGTGCGCAAATCAATCTTTGACGCCTTAGCGCCGGTCTGCCCGCGTTGCTTGCATGCCGAGGGCGCGCAATCCCCGCTCAAATTGGCGCAGATCTACGAAGAACGCGCCGGCGTCATCTGGCACGGCGTTCTGCATTGTTCGAACCCGGCCTGTTGGACGGAGTTTCCCATTATCGACGGCGTGCCGATCATCGTTCCTGATCCAAAGGCCTACCTAAAAAATAATCACGCGCACATTATTGCGCGCGATGATTTGGCGCCGGATCTGATGAGCCTGATCGGCGACGCGGAAGGACAATCAAGCGCTTTTGACGCCGCCCGCCTACATATCAGCCTCTACGCCGACGCCCATTTCTGCGACTGGGAGCAAACCGCTGACGCGAGGCCGTCCGCAATCGCCGCGATCATGGCCCGCGGCGGCGAATTGATGGATTTGGCCACTGACGGCGCCGCCCTCGATCTTGGCGCATCGGTCGGTCGCGGCGTATGGGAATTGGCGGCGCGGCGGCGCGGCCCCGTTCTCGGCGGCGATCTCAATTTCTCGATGCTGCGCCTCGCCCAAAAACTGATTATCGAAGGAACGGCGCGCTATCCGCGCCGCCGCGTCGGGCTCGCCTACGATTCGGTCGAGATCGTCGCGCCGACCGTCGACCATCTCGACGCCATGGATTTTTGGGCGATGGACGCAGTGTCGCTGCCTTTCGGCGACGCGGTATTCCAAACCTCGACCGCGCTCAATCTCGTTGACTGCATCGCCTATCCGACCAATATGTTGGCCGAGCTCGCTCGCACGTTGCGGCCCGGCGGCGACGCCTTGCTGACGACGCCGTTTGATTGGTCGCACAACGCCACCGACGCTTCGCTGTGGCTGGGCGGGCATTCGCAACGAGCTCCAGGACGCGGCGCGGCGGAACCCGTTTTCACGGCGACGCTCGCCCAAGTAGGCCTAAGCCCGTATGCGGAAGACTTGGATTTTCCATGGCGACTGCGACTGCATGGGCGCGCCGAAATGCAATATTCGATGCATATGGCGGCATGTCGCCGAAACGACGACGCTCCTGTTTCCGAGTCCGCCGCGTCGCCCGTCAAATAGAATACGGTAAGCTATCCCAGTCGACGGCGTCGCCATTTCCTCGCGCCGGTCGCGGCGTCGCCCGCTGCGCGCACGCTTCGTCAAGCTCCTGCACGGCTTCGTATTGGTGCAGAAATACGCGTCCAGTGAGATGCTCCAGGAAATCCGTACGCTCCAGTCGGTCCATCACTGGCCCTTTAATTTCAGAAAAATGCAATGTCACGCCTGCGACCTGCAGTCGATGATTGATCGCCTCCAAACTCTCAAGTCCGCTGGCGTCGATCCGATTAACCGCGGAACACATCAACACCAAATGCTCTAGTTCGGGCTTCTCGCTGAGCAAGGCGTAGATGGCGTCTTCGAGAAAGCGAGCATTGGCGAAATAGAGACTTTCGTCGATGCGGATCGTCATCACGCAATCGGAGACCACGACCTTATGCCGGTCGACGTTCCGAAAATGTTCTGTCCCCGGTACTTGCCCGACAATGGCGAAATGCGGCCTGCTGGTGTTATATAAATGCAGCAAGAGCGACAGGGCGACTCCGACGGTGACGCCGATCTCTACGCCGACGATCAACGTCACCAAGATCGTCGCGAACATCGCCGAGAAATCGCTCTTCGAATAGCGCCAGACGATCGCGATCTCTTTGAGATTGATCAGCGACATGACGGCGACCACAATCGTGGCGGCGAGCACCGCGTGCGGCAAATCATGCAGGAACGGCGTCAGGAAAAGCGCGGCGACGGCGATGCCGATCGCCGTAAAGGCGCCAGCGGCGGGGGTCTCCGCGCCAGCGTCGAAGTTGACGGCCGAGCGCGCGAAGCCGCCGGTGACGGGGAAACCGCCGCTGATCCCCGCGCTCATGGACGCGGCGCCGAGGCCGATCAACTCCTGGTCTGGATCGATGCGTTGACGACGCTTAGCAGCGAGGGTTTGCGCCACGGATATCGACTCGACAAACCCTATTATGGCGATCAAGGCGGCGGACCCGGCAAGCTGCGACCAGAGCGCCATGTCGAAATCCGGCGCCGCAATCCGCGGCAACCCAGTTGGTATCGCGCCCACTGTCCGCACGCCCTGCTCCGCAAGGCCAAACGCCGACACGCTGGCGATCCCGCCTATGACGACGACCACGGGGCCGGCCCGCGCCATCATCGCCGCGACGCTGGACTTGACGCCAAGTCGCTCAAGCAACGGCCTGACCCCTGTCCTGCCCCAAAACAGAAACCCGAGCGACGCCGCGCCGATCACAAAAGTAGGTAGATTGGCGTCGCCAATGGCGCTGGCGAGGGAGACGCTGATCTGAAGGAGATTATGGCCCGACGCGTCGACGCCGAAGATATGTTTCAGCTGGCTCGCCGCGATGATCAATCCTGACGCGGTGATAAAGCCGGACACCACCGGCCGGCTCAAAAAGTTCGCCAGAAAACCGAGCCGAAGCACGCCCATTACGGTCAGCATCACGCCGGACATGAAAGCCAGCAGCAGCGCCGCGGCGACATAGTCAGCCGATCCCGGCTCCGCGATCCGGCTCGCCGCCGCCGCGGTCATGAGAGACAGCACCGCCACTGGCCCCACCGCAAGCGTTCGACTTGCGCCGAACACGGCGTAAACGATCAGCGGCGCCATTGAGGCGTAGAGCCCGACTT
>CAYWWL010000068.1:0-8923 GCA_964461925.1 uncultured Caulobacterales bacterium
CCCATCGGCGTTCATTGATACCTGGCCGGAAATGTGCACCAGACCGTTGGCGACCACGAAGGGAACATAGTTCGCCACCGGAGCGGCGGGGGTTGGTAGGGCGAGGCCCAGCGAGGCTAAATTGTCGTCGGCGGTGCTCATGGCGTCCTTTCGCGAAACAGGCGGCGGCGGCTTGTCAGTCGCCGGGGCGGGCGCGGCGCGTCCGCCCAAGCGGGATTTTCGACGAAGATTGTTCCAGTTTTTTACCGTCGTCACCACTGGAAAAATCGTCGCTTGCTGCGGTCGACAATTGCGTGATCGCGCGACCGGGGGCGATCGCGGCGTCGCCGAACTTCGCCCTGATGGCGTCGATCGCGGATTCCTGGCGGGCCCAATTGGTTTCGTCTTTTTCGAAGAGTTCGGTCTGGGGAGCCGCCACGGCGTCGCTGAGCGCGCTATAACCGACGCCGATAAGGCGATAGCGCCGGCGTGAATCGACTGCCTCTTCTAGCAGGGGCGTGATCGCGGCGAAGAGACTGCGCGCCAGGTTGGATGGCGGGCTCATCGGGCATTGCCGCGTGATGGTCTTAAAGCGTGAGTCTTTGAGCTTTAAATGCGCGGCGGCGCCGACCAGGTCTTTCTCCTTCATACGCCGGGCGACGTCCTCGCAGAGGAGCCAAGCTTTCGCGCGCAAGGCCTCCAGGTCTGCGATGTCGGCGTTGAACGTGGTTTCCGAAGACACGCTCTTGCGCACCCGCTCGGTGCTGACTTCGCGCACGTCCTGGCCCCAGGCGAGGGCGGCCAAGCGGGCGCCCGTCTTGCCGAATTTGCGCGATAGTTCGCCGGCGTCCATTTTCTGGAGCGCGCCAATCGTGGTGACGCCCTGGCGCGCCAATTTTTGGGCGGTGACCGCGCCGACGCCCCAGATTTTCGTCACTGGCAAGGGCGCTAAGATCTCGGCAGTGCCGATTCGCGGGATGATCGAGAACCCTTCGGGCTTTTCCAAGTCGGACGCGAGTTTCGCGAGAAATTTATTGTGGCTCAGTCCAACCGACACGGTGATGCCAATGTCGTTTTTGATTTTGTCCTGCAGCCGCGCCAGGGTCATTGCTGGCGGGCGGCCGTGCAGCCGCTCCGTTCCGGTGAGATCGAGGAAGGCCTCGTCGATCGACAAGGGTTCGACTAACGGCGTCGCTTGCTCCATCAGCGCCCGAACTTGTTTGCCGGCGGCGACGTATTTCTCAAAGTTCGGCTTAATGACCACGGCGTTGGGGCAAGCGTCCAAGGCTTTGAACATAGGCATCGCCGATCGTACGCCATAAGTGCGCGCGATATAGCATGCGGTGGTGACGACGCCGCGGGTCCCGCCGCCGACGATGACGGGCCGATCTTCGAGTTCCGGGGCATCGCGTTTTTCGATTGATGCGTAAAACGCATCGCAATCCATGTGGGCGATCGTCAATTCAACGATGTCGCGCGAATCGGCGATTCGCCTGTCGCCGCAGGTCGCGCACAGCCCTTTCGCCGCGCCGCGAGGGGCGCCGCAATTCAGGCAGATTGAAATTTCTTCTTTTATTTCAGTCATTTATAAGGGCGTTGGCCGGCGAAAATCGGGCGCTGTCCCATTGTTCAACGCCATAAACAATCAATTAATACCTTGTGCGCGATACATGGCCATACGGTTACAGGTTTGAAACCAAGGCCAAGAGGCCCGATGATGGCGACCATGGAAAAGTCTGATGCACCAGTTCTTCCGGCGGAGGGGGCGAAGTCCGTCCTAATCGTTGAGGACAATGAACTGAACATGAAATTATTCCATGACCTCCTAGAGGCCCATGGCTACCGCGTGATTGAGGCCCGCAACGGCCCGGAGGCGGTGGCCTTGGCGCGCTCTGAACAGCCTTCGTTAATCTTAATGGATATTCAACTGCCTGAAATCTCCGGATTGGAAGTCACGCGACAAATCATTGACGATCCGGAAATCGACGCGCCGCCCATCGTCGCCGTCACGGCTTTCGCGATGAAAGGCGACGAAGAACGCATTCGGGCGGGTGGATGCGAAGATTATATCGCAAAACCTATCTCGGTGGTCGATTTTCTTGAGAAAGTGAAAAGGTATTTGGATTAGCCTCCTCGCGAATTAGTGCATTCGAACGAAATGAGGAGGTGTCATGACGGCGCGCGTACTGGTCGTCGATGACCTCGAGCCAAATGTTAAACTTCTCGAAGCGAAACTTCGCGCCGAGTATTTTGACGTGCTTTCCGCATTCTCTGGCCAAGAGGCGCTCGACAAGGCTAAGGCAGAACAGCCGGACATTATCCTGCTGGATGTGATGATGCCTGGCATGGACGGTTTCGAGGCGTGCCGCCGGATCAAGGAAGATCCGGAGACCGCTCATATACCAATCGTCATGGTGACCGCCTTGGATCAACAGGCGGATCGTGTCGCGGGCCTTAACGCCGGCGCCGACGACTTTCTGACCAAACCGGTGGAAGACCTCGCGCTATTCGCGCGTGTGCGGAGTTTGACCCGACTTAAGGTGATGACCGACGAATTGCGGATGCGCTACGCCACCGGCAAGAATATGGGCGTCGTCGATCAAGCTGAGCTAAACGCGGACATCGAAGATGATTCGCCGCCGCGCATTCTGATTATCGACGAGCAGACCGCCCAAGCGGATCGCTTGAAGTCGATGTTGTCGACGGACTTCGAAACCACGATTGAAACCGACGCTGAACTGGCCCAGGGGCGGGTGAAGAATGGCGACTTCGATCTCGTCATCGTCAACATGTCGATCGAGAAAGTCGATCCCCTTCGCTTGTGCTCGACCATTCGGTCCTATGATGAAACCCGTATGACGCCGGTCTTGGCGATCGTTCGTCAGGGCGACGCGCGTCGCTTGGTGCGCGCTCTCGATATCGGCGTGAACGACTATTTGACGCGGCCAGTGGATCAGAACGAACTTACGGCGCGCGTCGCGACTCAGGTGCGGCGCAAACGCTATATCGATAAGTTGCGCTATTCCTTCGAGGCGAGCTTGGAAATGGCGGTCACTGACCAATTGACCGGTCTTTATAACCGCCGCTATTTGGCCAGCCATTTGTCGGCGATGTTCGACCGTGCGTTTTGGACCGGCCAACCCTTGTCGATCATGGTGCTCGACCTCGACCATTTTAAGGCGATCAACGACACCTACGGCCACGACGCCGGCGACAAGGTATTGCAGGAGTTCGCCGATAGGGTGCGAGGGTCGGTGAGAGCGATCGATCTGGCTTGTCGTTATGGCGGCGAGGAATTCCTTATCGCCATGCCGGACACTGACAAGAAATACGCGGCCGTCGTCGCTGAGCGGCTGCGTGAGCAGGTCGCTGAGAAGAAGATCGTCGTTAATGGCGGACGAGACGAAGTCGCTGTCACCGTCTCAATCGGCATTTCATGCACCGATGACGGTTCGGAAGAAGACACCAGCCAAAAATTGGTGAAGCGCGCCGATGAGGCGCTCTATGAAGCTAAGTCAAGCGGTCGCAATCGCGTCAGTCAAAGCGACGCGGCGTAGTCTACTTGATCTTGCCTTCTTTGAATTCGACGTGCTTGCGCGCGACCGGGTCGTATTTCTTCAATACGAGCTTTTCGGTCATCGTGCGGGTGTTTTTCTTCGTGACGTAGAAATACCCGGTGCCTGCCGTTGAGTTCAGGCGGATCTTAATGGTCGTCGGCTTCGCCATGGCCAAAACTTTCCCAGAGGCCGCACCGTCGGCGGCGAATTGTTCGAAGCGCCCGTGTGTAAGGAATGGGCCGCTGGTGTCAAGTGAATCCAAGCACTTTACGCCATGAAAGTGCGGCGCCGCGGCGCCGCAGTCCCGCTTTGGCGTTAAACGTACTGAACTTTCGAAATCTCGTAGCTGCGGGCCCCGCCAGGCGCGGCCACTTCGACGCTATCGCCGCTCTCTTTATTGATGAGCGCGCGGGCCACCGGCGAGGAAATCGAGACTTTGCCAGCTTTGACGTCAGCTTCGTAGTCGCCGACGATCTGCCAGGTTTTCTCTTCTTCCGTGTCTTCGTCGATCAAGGTGACGGTTGCGCCAAAGCGCACCGTGTCGCCGTCCAATTTCGAAATATCGATGACGTCGGCGCGGGTGTATTTGTCTTCAAGCTCGAGAATCTGGCCTTCGATCCAGCTTTGGCGTTCCTTCGCGGCGTGATATTCGGCGTTTTCCGACAGATCGCCATGGGCGCGAGCCTCCGCGATCGCTTGAATCACCGCCGGGCGCTCGACGTTTTTCAATTGCTTGATTTCCGCTTCTAGCCGCTGATATCCGGCAGCTGTCATTGGAACCTTTTCCATCTCATCGCCTCTCAATTATGAAAACGGACCTACGCCGATACGCTATCTTGCGCCGCTCTGGCCTCCCGGAGCGTCGCCGCCTCGATCATCGTTAGGGGCGGCATAGGGCGAGTTTGGCTCTAGAGCCATGGTCTCGTGGTAAACCGGCAACATAAGGGGTCTGTCGGGGGACTTCAAGCCAGGATAGTGCACGTGCGCGCACGTTACGGTTGTAGGGCTACGCCGAGCGGGCGTCCGCGCCGCCGCCCGCATCGAACGGGTCGCCGCATTTACGATTGTCTTTCCCTATTGTCGCCCCGTAAAAGAATGGCACGGGATAAGAGGGGATACTAAAATGGGAATTCTACTGCGGATCTTCGCCTTTTTTGGCGTGTTGTTGGTGCTCGCCATCGCCACGTTGGCGACGATCGCCGGACTCGCCTTCGGCAATATCGGCAACCTGGCGAAGGACGCGGCGGCCTATGCTGACGAATCAATCGCGGCCTATGGCGCCAGCTGGGACGGCAAGGCGCTGCTCGATCGTGCGTCGCCGGAACTAAAGGACGTCTTTAATGACGACCCCGCCGCGCTCCAAAACATGTCGGCGACGCTGCAGACCAAGGTCGGCGCGCTTACGTCCGCCCAGCCAGCGGTCTGCGACGACTATGACTTGAACTTCACCGACGAAGACGGCCGGGTATTCGTCGCGCGTTGCAGCGCGCTTGGCGAAACCGAATACGGCTCCGTAGAATTTACGCTCAACGTCACCAATGTTGACGATGATTGGAAGGTGCATGGCTTCTTTGTGCGGATCATCGAAGCGGAAGAGCGCAATGACGTGCTGCAGGCGTCCTATGGTCGTCGCCCAGCGCTGCGCAGCACGGTCAGCAAGGCGCTTGCGCCAATGGCGAACAATCGCATGTCCGTCTCATTGGCGCCGCTGGGCGCTAGCCTGGCGACCGGCGACGTCGACAATAAAGCCGGGTTCGGATTGTCGGACCTGGCCCAGTAACGATCAGTTAAAGTAGGCCTGCAACGGCCGGACGCCAAGATCGCCTTCGCGCATCGCTTCGATTGCGCGGACGGCCGATCTTGCGCCGGTCGCGGTGGTGATGCACGGGATCTTCTGCGCCAGCGCTGTGGTCCGAATCGAGCGCGAGTCCTTCACGGACTGAGCCCCTTCGGTGGTGTTGAACACGAGGTCGATTTCCCCGTTCTTCAGCGCGTCGACAATGTGCGGTCGGCCTTCGAGCACCTTATTTACCTTGGTCACGTCCAATCCTTGGGAGCCGAGGTAATCCGCCGTGCCGCCGGTGGCGACGATCTCAAATCCGAATTCAAGCAGCCGACGGGCCGACGCCACCATGCTCGGTTTGTCGGCGTCGCGTAAGGAAATGAAGACCTTCCCGGATAGCGGCATGCGGGCGCCGGAGCCGACGAGGCTTTTGGCGCGGGCGCGGTCGAAATTGACGTCGAGGCCGATGACTTCGCCGGTGGAGCGCATCTCCGGCCCGAGGACGGTATCGACGCCAGGGAAGCGCGCGAATGGGAAGACGACTTCCTTCACTGCGACATGGCCGGTCGGCGCGTCCGGCAGATCGAACTCCGAAAGTTTCGCGCCGGCCATTACTTTCGCGCCAATGCGGGCGATTTGCGCGCCAATGGTCTTGGCGACGAAGGGAATGGTGCGCGACGCGCGCGGATTGGCTTCGAGGATATAGATGTCGCCGTCCTTGATCGCGTACTGCACGTTCATCAGGCCGACGACGCCGAGTTCAAGCGCCAGTCGCTTCGTGTTCGCGCACAATTCGTCGATCGTGGCCGACGCCAGCGTATAGGGCGGCAGCGAGCAAGCCGAGTCGCCGGAATGGATGCCGGCTTCCTCAATATGCTCCAGGACGCCGGCGATATAGACGTCTTCGCCGTCGCAAATCGCGTCGACGTCCACTTCCACCGCCTGCTGAAGGTATTGGTCGAGCAGCAGCGGTTCGGCTTCGCTGATCTCGATGTTCGCCGTCTCTAAATAGGCTTCGAGGGACGCGGTGTCGCGAACGATCTCCATGGCGCGCCCGCCAAGGACGAAGGATGGTCGCGTCACCAGGGGATAGCCGACTTCTTCCGCGATGTTCCGGGCGGCGGATTTCGACGGCGCAGTGGCGTTTCGCGGTTGGCGCAGCTCCAATCGTCGCGCGAGCTTTTGAAATTGCTCCCGGTCTTCCGCTAAGTCGATCGATGAATAGGGGGTGCCAAGAAGATTGACGCCGTTCTCTTCCAAGATCTTTGCGAGTTTCAATGGGGTCTGGCCGCCATATTGGACGATGACGCCGAGCAAGTCGCCGCTTTCTTGTTCTTTGGCGACAATCTCAAGCACGTCTTCTGGGGTCAGCGGTTCGAAATACAAGCGGTCTGAGGTGTCATAGTCCGTCGATACGGTCTCGGGGTTGCAATTGACCATGATCGATTCGACGCCAATGTCGGCGAGCGCGAAGGCGGCGTGGCAGCAGCAATAGTCGAACTCGATGCCTTGGCCGATGCGGTTCGGCCCGCCGCCGAGAATAATGACCTTCTTGCGGTCGCTGGGGCCCGCTTCGCATTCCGGCGCCCCGGCGAATGGCCGTTCATAGGTGGAATACATGTACGGCGTCTTGGCGCGGAACTCAGCCGCGCAGGTGTCGATGCGTTTGAACACAGGACTGACGCCGCGACTGCGTCGGAAGGACCGCACTTCAGCTTCGCTCGCGTCGCATAATTGGCCGAGACGTTTGTCGGAGAAGCCCATGGACTTCAGCATTGATAGACGGTGCGGATCGCTCGGTAGGCCTTGAACAAGAATATCTTGCTCCGCCGAGACCACGCCCTCGATCTGTTCCAAGAACCATGGATCGTACTGGGTGATTTCTCTGACTTGGTCGATCGGAACGCCGTGGCGCAGCGCCTCGGCGGCGACGCGCAAGCGATCCGGGGTTGGCGCGGCGAGGGCGGCGCGCACCGCGTTGAGGTCGTCGCCCTGGCCGAGACCGGGGATATCGATGGGATCAAGGCCCGATAGGCCGGTCTCCAGCGAACGCAGCGCTTTTTGCATCGACTCTTGAAAGTTCCGGCCAATGGCCATCGCTTCGCCTACTGACTTCATCGCTGTCGACAGCGTCGGTTCGGCGCCGGGGAATTTTTCGAAGGTGAAGCGTGGGATCTTGGTGACGACGTAGTCGATGGTAGGTTCGAAGGAGGCGGGCGTCGCGCCGGTGATGTCATTGTCCAATTCGTCGAGCGTGAAGCCGATGGCGAGCTTCGCCGCCACCCGGGCGATCGGAAAACCCGTCGCCTTTGACGCCAGCGCCGAAGATCGTGAAACGCGCGGGTTCATTTCGATCACCACGAGCCGACCGTCGGCAGGATTGACGGCGAACTGCACGTTGGAGCCGCCGGTCTCCACGCCGATTTCGCGTATCACGGCGAGCGACGCGTTGCGCATGATTTGGAATTCTTTGTCGGTCAGGGTGAGGGCGGGGGCGACGGTGATTGAATCGCCAGTGTGCACGCCCATGGGATCGACGATCTCGATCGAGCAAACGATGATGCAGTTATCCGCTTTGTCGCGGACGACCTCCATCTCAAACTCTTTCCACCCGAGAAGGCTCTCGTCGATGAGCACCTGGCCAACTGGCGACGCGTCGATGCCGGAACGAACGATGTGCTCGAATTCCTCACGGTTATAGGCGACGCCGCCGCCGGTCCCGCCAAGGGTGAAGGCGGGGCGAATGATCGCCGGCAAGCCAATCGTATCCAACGCTTTCATGGCGTTGGCGACGCCAGTCGGTCGGTCATAGCCGATAATGTCGCCAGCGTCGTTCTTGATCGGCGGCGACGCTGCGATTTCAGCGCGTGGGTTCTCCAGTCCAATCTTGTCCATGGCGGCGCGGAATAACTCGCGGTCTTCCGCTTTCTCGATCGCGTCGCTCCGGGCTCCGATCATTTCGACGTTGTACTTCTCCAATACGCCGGCGCGCTCCAATTCCAGGGCGCAGTTCAGAGCGGTTTGGCCGCCCATGGTCGGCAACAGCGCGTCGGGGCGTTCCTGGGCGATGATCTTCTCGACGAATTCCGCGGTAATTGGTTCGACATAGGTGGCGTCGGCCAGTTCCGGGTCGGTCATGATCGTCGCCGGGTTTGAGTTGACCAGAATGACCCGATAGCCTTCTTCCTTCAGCGCCTTGACCGCCTGGACCCCGGAATAATCGAATTCGCAGGCTTGCCCGATAATGATCGGCCCGGCGCCGATAATAAGGACGGAGGAAATGTCTGTTCTTTTTGGCATTTTTTAGCTCGCGCGAAACCGCCGCGGGCGCATAGCCGCGCAGCAGCGAAGTTGGAAATCAGGACGTGTCGGCTAAAGCTGTCTCTTAGGCGAAGTTGATCCTGAACGAAAGGCCGATTTTGCGAATTTCGCAGTTAGAATGTCGTGTGGCTGTCCGGCGGTCGATCATTGCCACCGCTTGGAGGTTTTTTGGGCGGTCACGTCGGCTGGCTTGGTCGCGGCGCCGGCGTAGCCGGTGACGCTGTCGGCGACGAATGGGTTGTTCTGGCGCTCGCGACCGAAGGTCGACATCGGGCCATGGCCA
>CAYWWL010000069.1:0-8903 GCA_964461925.1 uncultured Caulobacterales bacterium
GTAATTCGTGATCTGATGAAATCGCCTCGCCAAGCCGATCAAGCACGATGGCGGCGTCCTGGTCGGCGAAGTCCTTTTCGGCGAGCAAGGCGTGGGCGGCGAGCCGGGCGTCATGATCCTCGCCGATCTTGCCGACGAGATCGCGAGCGAATTCAGCGCGTATGGGCGTTAAGCCTTTTTCCGACAAGGCGACGACGATCATGCGCAATTCATGGTCATTGCCGACGCCGTCTGCGGCCGCGAGCAGGGCTTTGGCCGACGCCGGCGTCAAGCCTTCGCCGCCGGCGATCGCCTGCAGCGACGCGCGCTTGTCATAATCGCCTTCAAACCCGGCGATGACCGTCACCAGGCGCTCGACCTCCTGGTCGTCGAGCGCGGCCTGGTCGGCCAAGACGGAGATGTAATTGCGCTTGGCGTAGTCGCCGCCGAGCGCGTCGATTTCCGCGATCACGGCGTCGACGCCGCCATCGTCCAAGATTCGCGCCGCGCGCGCCTTGGCGTCGAGGCCTGACGCGCGAACAAAGCGCAAGATCAGATCGCCGATCTGTTCTTCGTCGGGCGTCGTCTGTTTGCCGTCGACTTTGTAGACCATTTCCGACACCGCGCCCTCGCCGGACAATTCCACCGTGCGCTTGTCGCCATTGCGGTTTTCATCGATGGTGATGCGGCCGTCGAGACGATTGAAGCGGCGACCGTCGGCGGCGACGGCGAAATCGCCCTGCCAATCGGCGCGATAGTCGAAATCCTCGGAAATGCGCATCTGGCCGGCGGCGCCGTCATTAATGCGAACGATGCTGTGGCCGTCATGATCGCCGTCGCCGGATCCTGCCAGGCTAAGGCCCGTGAACGCCAATACGCCGACCAAGAGCGCCAGGCCGCCGCCCGCGCCCATGGCGGTCAAATGACTGCGAAACAAAGTGGTGATCATAGACGCGCTCCCATGCGCGGCCCGTCTTGCCGGGCGCACGACAGACCGTTTTTAGCACGCCCCGTCGCCGCTTCCTACGCGGTCCGTCGCAAATAGCCGGCTATACGACGAAACCGACGATTTCCTTGACCTCGGCGACGACCTTGTCAGCGATCGCCGTGGCCCGCTCAGCGCCGCTTTCCAGCACCGATTGGACATAGCCGGGGTCAGCCTCCAAGCGGCGCAGTTCGGCGCCGATCGGGCCGATTTTCTCGACCACGAGCTCGGCCAGAGCGGGCTTGAAGACGCCAAAGCCCTGACCGCCGAACTCAGTCAAGATTTCCGCTTCGCTGCGCCCAGAGAGCGCGGCGTAGATCCCCACCAGATTGGCCGCTTCCGGGCGCTCGGCGAGACCGTCCTTTTCCGACGGCAAAGGCTCCGGATCGGTCTTCGCCTTCTTGATCTTCTTCGTGATCACGTCGGCGTCGTCGGTGAGGTAGAGGGAGGCGTTCGCCGACGGGTCGGACTTCGACATTTTCGCCGAGCCGTCGCGCAAGGACATGACCCGCGCCCCGGCGCCGCCGTCGGTTTTGATCAGGGGTTCGGGCAACGGGAAGAAGTCCGGCGTCTCGAAATCATGGTTGAACTTGCCGGCGATGTCTCGGGACAGCTCCAGATGCTGCTTTTGGTCCTCGCCCACGGGCACGTGGGTCGCCTTGTAAACGAGAATGTCCGCCGCCTGAAGAACCGGATAGGTATATAGTCCGACCGAGGCCCGCTCTTTATCCTTGCCGACCTTGTCCTTAAACTGGGTCATCCGGTCGAGCCATCCGAGCCGAGCGACGCAATTGAAGATCCAAGCGAGCTCGGCGTGAGCGCGCACCGCCGACTGATGAAAGATCGCGGCGGTCTTCGGATCGACGCCAGCGGCGAGATAGCTCGCGGCGATATGGAAAGTTTGTTCTCTGAGCTTCTTCGGGTCTTGCCAGACCGTGATCGCGTGCATGTCGACGACGCAGAAAAAGCAGTCGTGTTTGTGCTGCAGATCGACGAATTTCCGGATCGCCCCGAGATAGTTCCCGAGGTGCATGTCACCGGACGGCTGAATGCCGGATAATACCCGTTCCGGCCCTTTATAATCAGTCATGGCGCGCTCATTGATAGGCCGACGAGCAAGGCGATGCGCCCCGACCGGCGGTCGTTAGTAGGCGCGCTTGTAGTCGCTCAAGCGGACGACGCCAAGCACAAACAGCAACGCGCCGTAAACGAGCGCCGCCGCGACCACGAGCGCGATCACCGCGAGCCAGCCGCGGTCGAACAAGACGCTGGCCACGAGCGGCGTTTTCGGCAAGGCCCAAGCGATAAAGCCCGCCATGGCCGCCGCGGCCACCGCCATCAGCGGCGCGCGCACCAGAAGCCGTCGATCGGGGGTAAAATCCCCTTTGCGCAGCAATTGCCCGGCGAGCAGCGCCACTTGAACCCAAGCCGCGACGCTGGTGGCCAGCGCCACGCCAAGAAAACCGAGCACCGGGAACAGGCTCAGTGCGAGGATCGTATTGACGGCGATCGCCACCAGGGCGAAGCGCATCGGCGTCTTGGTGTCTTCGTCGGCGAAATACGCCGGCAGAAACACTTTTTGCCAAACGAAGGCGGGCAAGCCGATGCCGAACAGCGCCAGCGCCGCCCCGGTCATGGCCACGTCATGGGCGGTGAACGCCGAGCCGCGCCCGCCGAAAAGCCGCAAGGCGTCCCCCGCCAAGCCCCGGAACAAAGCCTCGCAGATCGGTTCCGCCATCACCAGGAACGCCGCTGCGGCCGGCAGGCACAGGGCCGCCGAAAGCTCCAGAGCGCGATTGAGGGTCGCCCGCGCCGCCGCCCCGTCGCCTTCCTTCACCCGGCGGGTCAAGGTCGGCAAAAGCACGACGCCAAGGGCGATGCCGATCACCGACAATGGCAATTGATAGAGTTGATCGGCGTTCATCAGCCACGACACCGCGCCAGGCTCGCGGCTGGCGATATTGGTGCCGATGACGATATTGATTTGCACCGCCGCGGCGGACACGAACCCAGGCGCGCCCAAGACCAGGAGCCGCCGCACTCCCGGGGTCAATCTCGGCATCCGCAAGGCGAGCAAATATCCCTGCCGCCACGCCCCGCCGACCAACAGCCCGACCTGCAAAAAGCCGCTGATCGCCGTCGCCCAGGCGAGCGCCGCGCCGGTCACCGGCAACGCGTCATTGGCGTAAAGCACAATCGCGGCGATCTGGCAGACGTTCAGCAATAGCGGCGCGGCGGCGTAGGCCGCGAAGCGATTGAGCGAATTCAAGATCCCCGATAAGAGCCCGACCACGGACATGCAGGCGAGATACGGGAACATGATCCGCAAATAGTATGTGGTCAGGGCGAATTTATCAGACTGGGGATCGAATCCCGACGCCACGGCGAAGACGAAAAACGGCGCCGCGACCCAGACGAGCGCCGTCAAAATGGTCAGCAATAAGAGCAGGAAAGCGACCACTTCCTCGGCGAAGCGTTTCGCCGCCGCCTTGTCCTCATTGATCAATTTGCCTTGAAACAGCGGCACGAAGGCGGCCTGGAAGGCGCCCTCGGCGAACAGGCGGCGGAACAGGTTGGGCAAGCGAAACGCCGCCCAGAACGCGTCGGCCACGGGATTGCCGCTGGCCCCGATGACGCCGGCGATCAAGATCTGCCGCACGAAGCCGAGCACCCGGCTTAAGATCGTCATGCCACTGACCGTGGCGAGGGATTTTAGAATATTTGCGCGCATGGCCCCTTGGCCGCCTTTAAGCCTTGTCCGTCAAGCCGTGTTCGACAACCAATATGCGGGTTCGCGCGCCGACGGAAGCGGTCGCGAACAACCCGGATGCGCGCCGCCACGGGGCGAGGCTCGGTCCCGCATTGTCGCCTCAGTCTTCGGCGAGGCACGCCCGGACCCGGCGCTCCACCGTCTGCAGGCGACGTTGATTGGTGATCTTATAGCCGGGCGCATCTTGGACATAGAATGAGTCAACAACGCGTTCGCCATAGGTCACGATATGGGCGGATTTAATGACCACGCCGATGTCCGACAGGGTGCGGGTCAGATCGTGCAACAGGCCGGGGCGATCGCGCCCTTCGGCTTCGACCAGCAAGGCGTCGTCGGCCGCCTCGGTGTCGAGAGTGACGCGCACCGGCACGCTGAAAATCTTGCGGCGGTCGCCTAGAATCCGCTTCGGCGCAGCGGGCTTGGCCGGCGGATTGACCGCCGCGGCGAGCAACCCCTTCTCCAGGCTCGGCAGCAACCGCGCAGTCTCTTCTTGGCTGCTCGATTCATTGGGCCGCAACACGAAAATGTCGAGCACGCGGTCGTCGCTTAAAGGAATCGCCTTCACCAGGCGTACGCTGACGCCAAGGGCGGCGAGCGCGCCGGAAAGATCCGCCAACAATCCGCTTCGATCCGGGGCCAATACCGTCGCTTCGACCCAGTCGCCTTCCAAATGCGCGCTGACGGCGGCGCGATGGCGGCGGCCATCGGCGGCGTCGATCAAATCAGTCGCGCGGCCGAGCACGCGCGGCGGCAGGCTCGCCGTGGTCTCGCCGGCCAACTGATCGAGGAAGTCCGCCCGGCGGCTGGACGTCCAATCCGGCGCGGCCACGGCCAATTGCTCTTCGGTGCGTCGTCGGCCCTGCTCCAGCCATTCGTCGAGGCCCGCCTCGCCGTCGGCGAGGAACGCGGCGGTGGCGTGATAAAGCGCCGTCAACCGGGTCGCGATCCATTCCGTCCACGCCCCGGGATTGACGACGCGCATGTGACAGACCGTGACCACGAGCAGCGCGTTCAGGCGATCCAATGATCCGACCTCGGCGGCGAACCCGGTAATCACGCTGCGTCGGGCCATGTCGCGGCGCTCGACGATATGGCGCAATTTCGTCGGCTGCGCCGCAATCCACGCCACGTCGTTGAGATCGGTCTCGCTTAACTGAAAGCGTTTGGCCAAGCGCTTGACCAAGCGTTCGACGCCGGGCGCCGATCGATTTGTCTGCGCCCATTCCGATCGGCTGGCCTGAGCCCAGCGGGCTTCATGGAAAAGAACCGATAGGAAAAACACCGCTTCGCGGCGTTTGTCGCCGACGATCCCAGTGGCGATCGGGTGTTCGTCGATCAGCTCGCCCGTGCGCAGCTCCGCTAGGGCTTCGACCGCTTGAAATACGTTCTCCTCGAGCGAGAAGCGGCGGTAAAGGCCGTACTCGAAACGCCCGTTCAGGCGGGCGAACATCGGCAAGTACCAGGCCAAAAGGCCGGATTCCGCCATCGATCGCAGCGCCGGCAACGGCGAGATCGATTTCGTCAGAATATTGAGGAATGTCTCGGCGATGACGGGATCGTCGCGTCCGTCGCGACTGAACCGCGGAATGGCGTTTTGAATCTCCGCCAGAGCGTCCGGATGCAATCGCAGATCTTCTTTTTTGCCTTGGGCCCGGAACAATCGGAACGCGTCCGTCGGCCCTTTCGTCAGCGCCCGAGGATTGGCGAAATCGAGCCGCTTGCCGCGTAGGCGCGCATTGACGGCGCCGTCGACCTCGTCGCGCATCAGCGCCTTGGGAATTTTCTCCTGGCCTTTTTGACGGACCCCGGCTTCGGCTTCTTCGAACCGCGTGACGGCGATGCGCGAAATCCTGACCACATTGTCGACATGGACGAAATAGTGGCGCAAGAGGCGCTCGGCCGGATTGGCGTCGGGGCGCTCGGCGTAGCCGAGGCGTTCGGCGATGTCCGGTTGCAGATCGAACGTCAATCGATCGTCGCCGCGGCCGCGCGCTAGATGAATGTGCATACGGACCGACTGCATGAAGCGCAGCGCTTTGCGCAAGGCTTTGACGTCATTATGGTGCAGGATCGACGCCGCGAACGAGCTCGACCAAAGATCCTCGCCGTATTTATACTTGAACAGCCAAAGCACCGTGTCGATATCGCGCAGCCCGCCGCGTCCGGCTTTCACGTCCGGCTCGACCGAACGGCGGGCGGGCGAGTATTTGCGTCGCCGTTCAGCCTGTTCGGCGACCTTGCCGGTGACGAACTGGCGCAAGGTCTTTAGCCGCATCTGTTCGTATTTTTCTCGGAACGTCGAGACGATGGCGGAATCGCCGGCGAGGAATCGATGGTCGAGATAGGCGGTGCGCGTGGACAGGTCTTTCTTGGCCAGGCCAAAGGCGGAATCCACCGTGTGCACCCCATGGCCAACGGTCAAGCCGGCGTCCCACAGGGGATAGAGAAGACCGTCGATGACCTTCTTCAGCGTGTTTTTGTCGAAACCGCGATGCAGGATCAACAGATCGATGTCCGACCATGGCGCCAGCACGCCGCGGCCGTAGCCGCCCGTGGCGACCAAAGCGAGCGAGCCCTTTGCGCCGATCTCCCCCTGGATCCGTTCGAAAATCATTCCTAAGGCGCGGTCCATAGCGGCGGACAGTTTCCGCCCCGCCACGTCCCCCGTCAGCCCACGGAGCAAAGCGTCTTCGCGCACCAAAGCGAGCAATGGCTTCAGCGCGACGCCGGCCGGCTTGGCCTGGTCTTCGCCAGAGGCCGCTGCGCGAAAAGCGCGCCAATGCTCGTCGAGAATCTTCGCGTCGACGCCGGTCATGGCCTATTCTCCATCGCCGGCGTCATCGGATCCGTCGATGTCGTCAACAAGTTCTTTGAGCTGGAACACGAGATCAAGCGCCGCCCGCGGCGTTAATTCATCAGGGCTTATGTCGCTGAGGACGTCGAGCAAGGGCGCCATATCCGCCGTGCCCGGTCCGGCCTCGTCGTGGCTCGGCGTCGCGGCCGGCGCCGCGGCGAACAAGGGCAAGGCCTCCAACGGGCTTGCGCCAGCGCCTTCGCGTTCGAGCAATTTGAGGATCTCGCCGGCCCGGCGCACGGTCTTCTTCGGCATGCCGGCGAGGCGCGCCACGGCGACGCCATAGGAACGGTCGGCGGCGCCGGGTCCAATCTCATGCAGGAACACCACGTCGCCCTTCCATTCGCGCACTTTCATCGAGACATTGCGCAGGTTCTCAAGCCGTTCGGAAAGCGCCGTCAATTCGTGATAGTGCGTCGCGAACAGGCCGCGACAGCGATTGGCGTCATGCAGATGCTCCACCGCCGCCCAAGCGATCGACAAGCCGTCGAAAGTCGAGGTGCCGCGGCCAATTTCATCGAGCACCACCAGAGAGCGCGGCGTCGCCTGATTGAGGATCGCTGCGGTCTCCACCATCTCAACCATAAAGGTCGAGCGCCCGCGCGCGAGATCGTCGCTGGCGCCGACGCGACTGAACACCCGGTCCGCGACGCCGATCCGCGCCGACGCAGCGGGCACGTAAAGACCGGCTTGCGCCAGGATCGCGATCAACGCGTTTTGCCGCAGGAAGGTCGACTTACCGGCCATGTTGGGGCCGGTCACGAGCCACAGCCGCGCGGTGTTGTCGTCGCCAAGATCGCAATCATTCGGCGCGAAGGCTTTGGCCCCGCCCTCGCCGCGCAAGGATTGTTCGACCACCGCGTGGCGACCGCCCTTCACGTCAAAAGTGAGACTGTCATCGACCTCGGGCCGGACATAGCGCTCGTCGTCGGCCAAGGTCGCGCTCGCCGCGGCGACGTCGATCGCCGCCATCGCCGCCGCTGCCTCGGCGATCGCCGGGGCGCGCGCCATCACCGCCTCGGCGAGCTCTTCGAACAGGGCGAGCTCGCGACCGAGCGCTTCGTCCCTCGCGCGGGAGATTTTGCCGTCAAGGTCCGCCAACTCGCCCGTGGTGAAGCGCACCGCGCTCGCCAGCGTCTGACGGTGGATGAAAAAGTCCTTGTGATCCCCGGTCATCAGGGCGTCACCCTGGGAGGCCGGCGTTTCGACGAAATAGCCAAGCACGTTATTGTGCTTGATCTTTAGATTCTTGAGCTCCGTGCGCTGACGGTAATCGCCTTCAAGCCCTGCGATCACGCGCCGGGATTCGTCGCGCAGCACCAGGGCGGCGTCGAGCCCTTGGTCGAAGCCTTTTTTGATGAACCCGCCATCGCGGGCTAAGAGCGGCGCGTCGGCCTCCATGGCGCGGTCGAGGAGCGCGATGATCTCGCCGAAGCCGCCGCTTTGGCTCGCTATGAGGGACGCCATCGCCGCGGCGATCTCCGCCGGCGGACGGGCGTCAGAACGGCCGAGCGCGGCGACCAGCTCTTGCGCGGCTTGCAAGCCGGCGCCGATGGCCAGGAGATCCCGCGGCCCGCCGCGATCCAACCCGAGCCGCGACAGGCTGCGGGCGACGTCCGGCGCGTTCTTCAAGATCTGGCGACACGCCGCACGCGCGCCGTCCTCGACGTGGAAATAGCCCACCGCGTCATGCCGCTCGGCGATCGCCGCGGGATCCGTCAACGGATTGGTGATCCGCGCCGCCAATAGCCGCGCGCCGGGCCCGGTGACGGTGCGGTCGACGGCGTGCACTAAGCTGCCGCGGCGCTCCCCAGTCTGTGTGCGAATGATTTCAAGGCTCGCCCGCGTGGCTTCGTCGATCGCCATGCGGGCGTCTTCGCGGACCCGTTCCGGCGGGCGCAGAGGCGGCAGGCGGTCGATTTGAGTGAGGCCGATATAGCCGATGACCGCGCCAAGCGCCGCCAGCTCGACCCGTTCGAATTCGCCAAACCCGTCAAGCGCGCCGACGTCGAAGGCGTGTTTCAGGCGATCCGCGCCGCGCCGCCAATCGAACAATTGCCCGGGATGACGGCCAAGCCGTCGCCCTTCCCCCGCCATCGCCAGGGCCGCCCCCCAGATGGGCGCCATGGTCGGATCGCTCTCCACGTCATCGGCGACGATCAATTCGCTGAACGGTCCCGACGAGAGATGCGCGGCCAAGGAATTGGCGTCAGTTGCGCGCACGCAAAGCTCGCCCGTGGACACGTCGACATGGGCGAGCGCGGCCGACTTGCCTGATTTATCGACGGCCAGGGCGCCAAGGAAATTATTCGACG